>JAAFHS010000203.1 GCA_013298485.1 Rhodobacterales bacterium | reverse complement strand
GGTCAAGGGAGCATGGCGGGCCAGGATCATCACGCTGTTTCCGGGTGCCTTTCCGGGTGTGCTGGGGCAAAGCCTGACGGGCCGTGCGCTGGACATGGGGCTGTGGGCACTGGAGGCGATTGATCTGCGCGCCTTCGGCATCGGCAAGCATCGCAACGTGGACGACACACCTGCGGGTGGCGGGGCGGGCATGGTGTTGCGCGCCGATGTGCTGGATGCCGCCTTGCGCCATGCGGCGGCGGGCACCCCGGACCGGGCGCTGTGGCCGGTGATTTACCTCTCGCCCCGCGGGGCGCGGTTCGATCAGGCGATGGCGCGGCGGTTTGCGGGCTGTGCGGGGCTGACGCTGCTGTGCGGGCGGTTCGAAGGGGTGGATCAGCGGCTGCTGGACCATCACGCGGTGGAAGAGGTATCCTTGGGTGATTTCGTGCTGACCGGGGGCGAGATTGCGGCGCAGGCGCTGCTGGATGCGACCGTGCGGCTGCTGCCGGGGGTGTTGGGCAACGCGGACTCGGCGGTCGAGGAAAGCTTTTCGGATGGGCTGCTGGAGCATCCGCAGTATACGCGGCCGGTGGAATGGGAAGGGCTGGCCATTCCGGATGTGCTGCAATCGGGCAATCATGGGGCCATCGCCAAGTGGCGCAAGGCGGAGGCCGAGGCGGTGACAAAGGCGCGGCGCCCGGACCTGTGGGAGGCTTATCTGCGCCACAAGGACTGATTGCCCCGCCTGCCCCTTGACCCATCCCTACACGGCCCCTATACGCCGCCTGTCCGGGGACTTGCTGTCCGTTGGGCCTGATTCCTTTTGGCCGATGCGCCTGCCTGCTTCGCCAGTGCGTGGCCCGGAAGGAACAGTTCAGAACAGCATGTGCCATCTCTGGCGGGCTGACCTGTCTATCGGTCGGGACCCGGTTGAAGACCAAGAGCGCTGGGGCAGCATCACGTCGGGGAAAACCCCGCATAGGAAAGGACCAGGGCATGAACCTGATCGCACAGATCGAAGCGGAGCAGATTGCTGCGCTGGGCAAGACGATCCCGGATTTCCGGGCCGGTGACACGATCCGTGTCGGCTATAAGGTGACCGAAGGCACGCGCAGCCGCGTGCAGGCCTATGAAGGCGTCTGCATCGGCCGCAAAGGTGGCATGACCATCAGCGCGTCGTTTACGGTGCGCAAGATTTCATTCGGCGAGGGTGTGGAGCGCGTGTTCCCGCTGTATTCCACCAACATCGACAGCATCGATGTGGTGCGTCGCGGCAAGGTGCGCCGGGCCAAGCTGTACTATCTGCGCGCCCGTCGCGGCAAATCGGCACGGATCACCGAAGACACCACCTATAAAGCCAAAGCGGAATAAGGAGCGGGACCATGAAAGCAGATATTCACCCCGACTATCACACGATCGACGTCAAGATGACGGATGGCACCGTGTTCCAGACCAAGACCACCTGGGGCAAAGAGGGCGATCAGATGGCGCTGGACATCGATCCGCTGGCACATCCGGCCTGGACCGGCGGCAATGCCAAGCTGATGGACACGGGCGGCCGCGTGTCGAAGTTCAAGAACAAATACGCGGGTCTGGGGTTCTGATCCCGGCCTTCGTGCGATGTTTGAAATGCCCCGGGTTTCGCCCGGGGCATTTTCGTCTCTGACACCGGTCCGGCCAGATGACCGTGCCCTTATGCCTTCGACCCGGCAAGAAGACGCGCGAGGATCAACAGTACAGCAGCAAGGCCAAAGGTGACCGCGAGCCCGGCAGGACCATCGGGAGCGACAGCACCGCCCGAAGCCCAGGCAAAGACTGATCCCATCAAGGCCGCCCCGGTGATCAGCCCCAGATTGCGCGACAGACCCAGAAGGCCGGATACCGCCCCGCGTCGGGCTGGCGCAGCGCCGCCCATCATCTGCGTGGTGTTGGCCGCAAGGAACATCTGATAGCCGGGTGTCAGCAGGATGATCGGCCCCAGATACCCCCAAAGCCCGACCAAACCGGGCAAAACAGCCAACCCGGCCGCACCAGCGACCATCACCAGCAAAGCCAGTCGGATGACCGCAGGCGCGCCGAGGTGGTCCACGATGCGCCCGGCGGGCAATCCGGACAGGGCCGACAAGACTGGTCCGACCGACATGACCAATCCAACCTGCAGCGAGTCCAGCCCAAGGCTCTGGTGCAGATAGAATGGGCCGACCACAAGCGTTGCCATCATCACCGCGCCCACAATCGCATTCATCGCAAGGCTTGCACGCAGCAGCGGATCGGCCATCTCAGCGCGGGGCAAGAGCGGTGCTGCAGCATGCCGATCCCGTTGCCGAAACAACAGTCCCAACCCTATAGCCGCCGCCAGCGCCGGGACCGTCAGACCTCCCCCCACTGTCAGTGCCAGAGCATAGGCCGAAACAGCCAGCGCAAAGACTGTCGTTGCGCCGTAGCTTGGCGGCACCCCCGTCGCAGGGGCGCGCGCCTGTGCAGGCGAGCCTTTCAGCAGGGCCAATGATGCAACCCCCGCCGCTGCAAAAACGACAAACATGGCCCGCCAGCCCGTTTCCGCGAGGATCAGCCCACCCAGCGATGGCCCGAGTGCCGTACCGATCGCCGACATCGTCCCGATCAACCCCATCGCTTGCCCAAACCGCTCTGGTGCGACCGTGTCGCGCAGCAGGGCCAGGGGCATCACCATCATCAAGGCGGCCCCCACCCCTTGGGCGATGCGCGCGGCCACAAGTATCTGCAACGTCGGAGCCGCGGCACCAAGCCCGGCCTCCAGAATAAATAGCGCGACTCCCGCCACCAGCATCCGCCGATGACCGAAACGGTCACCCAAACGCCCCGCCTCAACGGAAGCCACCGTCAACGCCAGCAGATATCCGATGACGACCCACTGCACGCGGTGAACCGAGGCACCAAGGTCATCCGCGATATCGGGCAGCGCGACATTTGCGGCGCTTGTGCCGAAGGCAGCCAGCAGAACGGCCAGCCCCGGCCCGAGCAGTGCCCGCCTGTTCCCCCGTTCAGGTCTGTCTATGCGTTCCATCGTCGTTTTGTCCTTTTGCGAATCACTCATGCAGGGCACTGTGCCACTTCAAGTTAACTTGAGGTCAATATGCGATTTCTGGACATTGGCGCGTTGGCCGCGCGCAGCGGCACCTCGGCGGCGACGCTGCGCTACTACGAAGACATCGGCCTTATCACTTCGATCGGAAGGCACGGGCTTCGCCGTCAGTTCGGATCAGAGGCTTTGGTGCGACTGTCGTTGATTGCCCTTGGCAAGGCTGCGGGCTTTTCGCTGACCGAGATTTCAGGGATGATCGGGCGGGACGGAACGCCCGACCTTCCGCGTGACATACTGCGCGCGCAGGCCGATGCGCTGGACACCAAGGTCCGGGCTTTGTCGGCGTTGTCACAGACCTTGCGGCACGCGGCTGATTGCCCGGCACCGACGCATCTGGAATGCCCGACCTTTCGTCGGCTGTTGCGGGTGGCCGTGCGACGCGGCCATCGGGCAAGACGGACCAATTCGACGTCAAACTGACCTCCCGCCCGGCAATCACCCGGATTTTGCGGGTTACCTCTTTCGCTCTCGGCCAGTTCTTGCCAGAACGGAGCGATCAAGGGGTAGGATCAATGGCGCATATCATCGTTGTGGGTAACGAAAAGGGCGGGTCGGGAAAGTCGACGACCAGCATGCATATTGCCACGGCGCTGGCGCGGATGGGGTACCGGGTGGGGGCGCTGGACCTGGACCTTCGGCAGAAAAGTTTCGGGCGCTATGTGGAAAACCGCCTGGCCTATCTGGCGCGGATGGGGTTGACCCTGCCTTCGCCCGCCTACCGCGATCTGCCCGAAGCGGATATGGCAAAGCTGGCACCGGGGGAGAATATCTATGACCACCGCCTGTCGGCGGCTATTTCGGCGATGGAGCCGGACATGGATTTCATCATCATCGACTGCCCCGGATCGCATACGCGCCTGTCACAGGTGGCGCATTCGCTGGCCGATACGCTGGTAACACCGCTGAACGACAGTTTCGTGGATTTCGACCTGCTTGCGAAGATGGATGTGGAGACGGGCCGCGTGAAAGGCCCCAGCATCTATTCCGAAATGGTGTGGAGCGCGCGGCAGCTGCGCGCGCAGGCGGGGCTGAAGCCGATCGACTGGATCGTGCTGCGCAACCGGCTGGGGGCGCAGCAGATGCACAACAAGCGCAAGGTGGGCGAGGCGCTGGAAGATCTGTCGCGGCGGATCGGGTTCCGCGTGGCACCGGGATTTGCCGAGCGGGTGATCTTTCGCGAACTGTTCCCGCGCGGCCTGACGGTGATGGACCTGAAGGACACCGGGGTCGATGTCCTGAACCTGTCAAACGTGGCGGCGCGGCAGGAGGTGCGCGAACTGATGATCGCGCTGCGGCTGCCCGGCGTCAGTGTTGAAATCTGAAGGCGGACTGCCCGGCCCCCGGCAGGGCCTGCGCATTGCGGCGGCCCATGGTCATCATGCGGGACTCGAAGCGTTCGTCGATGACGTCCTTGCGGCCGAAACCGAAGCGGGCGAGAAGTCTGGTCAGCATGGTCGAGGTCCTTCCTGTGGTCGTCTGTTCACCTGAATCTGACGGCTGGTTTGGGCGGAAATGGGGCGCGGGCGGGGAAAAGCTGCGATGGTTTGCGGGCTTTGTGTCGGCATCGGGTCTGTGCTGTCTGATGGCCGGACATGGCAGATGCATCCGAACAGAAGGTAAAGATGATGGCGAATGTGCTGTTTGACGCGCTGTTTGCACCGCTTGCGGCGCGACCAGGGCCGCTGTTGATACTGTCGGATGGCCATATGGTGTCGGGCACGGCGTTCTTTGCGATGGTGGCGCGGCAGGCGCATGCGCTGCGCGAGGCGGGTGTGGGGGTGGGGGACCGCGTGGCGGTGCAGGTGGCGAAATCGCCCGCAGCGCTGGCAACCTATGGGGCCTGTATGGCGCTGGGGGCGATCTATCTGCCGCTGAACACAGGCTATACGCCCGCCGAAGTGGGATATTTCATCAATGATGCGGACCCTGCGGTCTTTATCTGCGATCCGGCAAAGGCGGATGCGCTGGCATCCGTGACGGCGGGTCTGCGGGTGATGACGATGGATGCGGATGGTGCGGGCAGCCTTGCAGAGGCCGCCGCCGGGATGCCTGCGCGCTTTGTGGCCGTGGCGCGGGGCGCGGATGATCTGGCGGCACTGCTGTATACATCGGGCACCACGGGGCGGTCCAAGGGGGCGATGCTGAGCCATGGCAACCTTCTGTCGAATGCACTGGTGCTGGTGCAGGCCTGGCGGTTCACGGACCGGGATGTGCTGCTGCATGCGCTGCCGATGTTTCATACGCACGGGTTGTTCGTGGCGAGTAATGTGAGTCTGCTGTCAGGCGGGCAGATGATTTTCCTGCCGGGGTTTGATGTCGATGCGGTGTTGCGGTTTCTGCCAAAGGCATCGGTGATGATGGGGGTGCCCACGTTCTATACGCGGCTGCTGGACGATGCGCAGTTCGACCGGGGCCTGGTCGCGCATATGCGGCTGTTCGTGTCAGGCTCGGCCCCGCTGCTGA
>JAAFHS010000202.1:1589-5575 GCA_013298485.1 Rhodobacterales bacterium | reverse complement strand
CCCCCTCTCTCGCCGCCGCGTTTTTCCTCTCGGTCACATTTTCATGGGATGAATTCATCATCGCCTTCCTGCTGACCCGGTTCGACGTCACCCTGCCGGTCGAAATCTGGTCGATGCTGAAATCAGGCCTGAACCCGAAAACCAATGCCGTCGGCTCCCTCGTGTTCCTCGTCTCCATCGCCATTCTGATCCTCCTTGAACTCACCATCTTCCGAAAGCGCCCCGCATGACCGCCCCCGTCTCCATCCGTGGCGTCACCCAAACCTACGGCGCGCAAACCGTGCTGCATGCGATTGATCTGGAAATTGCCGCAGGCGAATTCATCGTCCTGCTCGGCCCCTCCGGTTGTGGCAAGACGACGCTGCTGAACATCCTCGGCGGGTTTGCCACGCCCACCGCCGGCCACGTCCTGATCGGCGGGCGCGACATGGGCTGCATTGCGCCCAAAGACCGCCCCACCACGACCGTGTTTCAGGACTACGCGCTCTTCCCGCATATGAGCCTGCGCGACAACGTGGCCTTCGGCCTGCGCATGAAGGGGATCGGCACATCAATGCGCCACGCAAGGGGATTGGAGATGCTGGATATGGTCGGCCTGTCCGCCATGGCCGCCCGCCGCCCGCATGAGCTGTCGGGCGGGCAGCGCCAGCGTGTCGCCCTGGCCCGCGCGCTGGCCGTCGCCCCCGATGTGCTGCTGCTTGATGAACCCTTGGGCGCGCTCGACCTGAAGCTGCGCCGCCAGATGCAGGATGAACTGAAGGCGATCCAGCGCCGGGTGGGCACCACGTTTGTGCATGTGACGCATGACCAGGAAGAGGCGATGGCCATCGCCGACCGCATCGTCGTGATGAACAAGGGCCGCATTGAACAGGCGGCGCCTGCGCGCGCGGTGTACCTTTCCCCCGCCAATCTGTTCGTCGCTGGCTTCATGGGCGAGGTGAACAAGATCCCCCTGGCGGACGGCCAATCCCCCCTCGGCCCCCTGATGCCCGGCAGCGGTACCATCTGCCTGCGGCCCGAGGCGATCGGCCTTGACGGCCCCCTGCCCCTCGGCCCCGCCCGCGTCACCGACGCGGCATTTTTCGGCACCCATATCCGCGCGCATATGGCCCCGCTGGCTGCCCCGGACCTGTCCCTCATCGTCCATTTCCCGCAAGGGGCGACTATCGCCCCCGGCGACGAAATCCCCCTCTTCGCCCGCAACCCCGTGCTGCTGGAGGTGGAGCCATGACCCCCGAAAACTGGTGGCGTATCCGCCCGCTGTCCGATGGCGTCACATGGATTGACGAACCCCATATCCATGAGTTTTACCGCTGCAATGTCTGGCATGTCCGGGGCCGCGACGGCGATATGCTGGTCGACAGTGGCATGGGCGTCGTCAGCCTGCGCCAGCATATCCCGCTCGTCACCGAACGCCCGCTGCAGGCCGTCGCCAGCCATACCCATTTCGACCATATCGGCAACCACAACGAATTCCCCTGCCGCCTCTGCCACGGGGCCGAAGCTGAAATTCTCCGCCACCCGGACCGCAAGCAAATCCTCGCCGACCCTTACGTCACCGACGACATCTTCATCAACATGCCACCCGCCCCCTACCAATCCACCACCTACGCCGTCACCCCCGCCCCTGCCACGCGCCTGCTATGGGACGGCGATATCATCGACCTTGGCGACAGGCATTTTCAGGTGATCCACACCCCCGGTCATTCCCCCGGCGGGATTGCGTTGTGGGAGGCTGCGACCGGCATCCTGTTTTCCGGCGATATCGTCTATGACGGCCCCTTGATCGAGGATACCTATCACAGCAATCCGCATGACTACTTCGCCGCGATGATCCGCCTCTATCATCTGCCCGTGCGCATGGTTCACGGCGGCCATTTCCCCAGCTACGATGGAACGCGGCACAAAGCCATCATCCGCAAATGGCTTGACGACAAGGAACGCACATGACCTTCAACCAACCGCCGTTCAATCAGCCCTTGGGCGGCAATGACATGCCCCGCGCTGGCGGCCCCGGCACGATGATGCGCCTGCCTGCCCAAGCCACGGCAAAGGGGCTCAATGCCGCTTTCGTCGGTATACCCATGGATCACGGCACCTCCTTCCGCCCCGGCACCCGCCTTGGCCCCCGCCAGATCCGCCAGGAATCCGCCATGCTGCGCCCCTTCAACATGGCCACGGGGGCGGCACCTTTTGATCATCTGCAGGTGGCCGATATCGGCGATGTGCCGATCAACACCTTTGATCTGAAGAAAACCGTCGATATCATCACCGCCTACTATGACGACGTGCTGTCCCACGGCACCATCCCCCTCACCCTCGGCGGCGATCACACCCTGACCTGGCCCATCCTGCGCGCGATGAAGAAACGCCATGGCCCCGTCGCCCTGATCCACATCGACGCCCATGCCGATATCAACGACACGATGTTCGGCGAGAAGGTCGCCCACGGCTGCCCCTTCCGGCGCGCCTACGACGATGGCTGCCTGCAGAACGACAAGGTGTTCCAGATCGGCCTGCGCGGCACCGGCTATAGCCCCGATGATTTCAACTGGGGCCGGACGCAGGGCTGGACGGTGGTGCAGGCCGAAGACTGCTGGCACAAATCCCTCAAACCCCTGATTGCCGAGATCAAGGCAAAGATCGGCGATACCCCCACCTACCTTTCCTACGACATCGACAGCCTCGATCCCGCCTTCGCCCCTGGCACAGGCACGCTGGAGGTCGGCGGCCTGACCGTCTGGCAGGGTCTCGAACTCATCCGCGGCTGCGCTGGCCTCAACCTTGTCGGCTGTGACCTGGTCGAGGTGTCGCCCCCCTATGATCCACAGGGCGCCACCGCTCTTGTCGGCGCGAATTTCCTGTATGAAATGCTCTGCGTCTTGCCCGGCGTGCCACAGGGGCGGCCATGACCCATATCCTCTACGTCACCCTTGGCTTTTCCGACCTCACCCGCACCGCGCGGTTCTATGATGCCGTGCTGCCGCCGCTGGATATGCCCCGCCTGGCAGAGGTCGATGACGGCTGGCTCGGTTACGGCCCCGATTATGACCACGGCGTGGGCCTTTACCTCTGCCCCCCGTTTGACGGGCGCGGCCCCACCCCCGGCAACGGAACGATGGTGGCCTTCCGTGCGCCCTCTGCCGCGCATGTCCGCGCCTTCCATGCTGCAGCACTTGCGCATGGCGGTACCGACGAAGGCCCCCCCGTCGCCCGCCCGCAATACGAGGCCGGGTTCTATGCGGCCTATGTCCGCGACCCCGACGGCAACAAGCTTGCCTGCGTCTGGCACAAATGGAACGGGACGGACTGAGCACCTCCCCTCTTCGCTTGCGGCAAGGCTATCGCTTTTGAAAAGCCGCAGGATCCGGCCCGCACCAGAGCTTTTCAACCGCGCAGTTAAAAGGCACCTCCTTCCCCCCTTGTGGCGGAGGGTTAGGGTGGGGGGGCAGCAAGCCCGCCGCTGACGCCTCACCCGCCCGATTCGCGCAGAATGGTTAACGCGCCGCACCCCGGACAATCATATGGCCTGTTCCTGTAGTATTTCTGACCCATTTCTATACGCTTCGTCTGTCGTTAACCAGCGGGATTAACATTGCGTTCGCAACGGCTTAACCCTCGCCAAAGTTCACCGCGATCAGGCTGACCGGCATGGCCGGAAATTCACTGCACCCCGCCCGCCCCACCATCAGAATGAACGGTACCCCCGCCGTCAGCGGGTCCCATTCCGGCCCCTCGATCCGGTCGATCGTCAGGGTCACGGTATCCGCAGTCACCTCCGAATAGCGTTCGGCGAAAAAGTAGTTGAACCCCTGGTCCAGCCGCGCCGACGCGGGATCATCGGCAAACAGCACCCGCTGCACGCCCGCCTCCGCCGCCATGCCGGAACCGGGCGGAAACGTGATCTCCATCGGGTCATCCACCCGGCTGGTATCGCGCACATTCACCAGTGCCGCCACCAGATCGCCCGCCAGATCATAGTCATA
>JAAFHS010000202.1:0-1579 GCA_013298485.1 Rhodobacterales bacterium | reverse complement strand
ACATAGGTGGCTTCCAGATCAGGCTTGCACCCCGCCAGCGGCAGGGTGATCGAAAATGGCCGGGGTCCGATCCCGATGCTGAACGACAGCGGCCAATCGCTCGGTGCCTCATTGATCGTTACAGGCGCGCCATCCTGCGTAATCGTCAGATCAAGCACGGTCAGGCCCAGTTCTTCCTGTGCCATAGCTGATCCACAAAACACTGCAAAAACAATAGAAAGACATGACTTCTGAATGTTCCGCATGAAGTTTACTCCTGCAAATACTGATCGCTACTTCAACTCGACTTCCACGAACGACATCACCGCATCGCCGTCATTCACCACATTGTGCTCCACCCCTTCGGCCCGCACATAGGCGGTGCCCGCAGGCACCAGAACCCGCCGCGCACCGCCCCCCGGTTCCTCAAGCAGCATATGGCAATCGGTCAGCGCCGTGATGACATAGTCCATCCCATGCCGGTGCCAGCCCGTCTCGGCCCCCGGCGCAAAGTCAAACCGCGTCACCCGCACCCGTGCATCATCCACCATCTGGGTCGCCGTGCAGGCAGGTCGGGCCATCATGATCCTCCATCAATTCACGCCAGACTGGGCCGGATGCGCGGCGATTGTAAAGACCCCCCTCGCCATATCCGGGAACCTGCGTTACCCCTTGTGCGGCAACTGAAATCACGAAGGTCACGGATGGACAGCGCAGCACTTTTGGCCGAGTTCGAAGCCCTCCGTCTGTCCGGCTTTGCCGAAGAGACGGCGCTGCAGCTGGGGGCGATCCTCGTGACCATGGCACAGGCCGAAAACCTGCCCGTCGTCATCGATATCCGCACCGCCACCCGCACCCTGTTTCACGCCGCCCTGCCGGGATCGGCAGCCCTGAATGATCTGTGGGCAAAGCGCAAATCCAACACCGCCTTGCTGTTTCAGGAACCCTCTTTCGTCGTTGGCACGCGGCACCGCGAAAAGGGCGAAACCCTTGCAAAACATGGGCTTGATAGCACCGACTACGCCGATCATGGCGGTGCGGTCCCGATCATGGTGGCAGGCACAGGCATGGTTGCCGTGGCGACGGTATCGGGCCTGCCGCAGGCCGACGACCATGCGCTGGTCGTGCGCGCCCTACGGCAACTGATGGCGGCAACTTGACGCGCAAGGCCAAAGAACGCTAGCTGAACCGCGCCCCCGCACCGTCAAAAGGCCCCGATGACCAAACCCCGCACCCGCATTCAGGCCCGCAATCAGGACGCCATTCTTGAGGCCGCATTGGATGTCTTTTCCAACCATGGCTTTCGCGGCGCGACACTGGATCAGGTGGCCGATGCGGCGGGGCTGTCAAAACCGAATGTGCTCTACTATTTCGCATCCAAGGATGCGATCTATGCGGCCTTGCTGACCCGGCTGCTGGACACCTGGCTGGACCCGTTGCGCGCGATGAACCCAGAGGGTGATCCGGTCACCGAACTGCTGGGGTACGTTCGGCGCAAGCTGGATCTCGCCCGCGACTACCCGCGTGAAAGCCGCCTTTTTGCCAATGAAATCCTGCAGGGTGCACCGCGGATGCGCACCGCGATCGAGGTTGATCTGAC
>JAAFHS010000201.1 GCA_013298485.1 Rhodobacterales bacterium | reverse complement strand
GACACCCATGCCGCCACGTCCGCGTACCGGATAATCATGTGATGACGACAGCTTACCTGTTCCACTTGAGGTGATCGTCAGGATCAGATCTTCGGCCGCCGACATCTCGGCATAGCGTTCGGGCGATAGCTGACCCGCAGCCACCGCCTCGTCTTCGTCATCGGCTTCATCCTCGGTCACGCCAGCCATCAGGCGGCGTTGTTTCAGATAGGCGACACGCTCAGCAGGTTCGGCCTCAAAATGCCGGATGATGGCCATCGACACAACCTTGTCACCCTTGCCAACCCGGATGCCGCGCACGCCGGTTGAGCCGCGTGACTTGAATACGCGGATTTCCGTCGTCGGGAACCGGATCGCGCGGCCAAGGGCGGTGACAAGCATCACATCATCGTTTTCATCGGCAATCGCCGCGTTCACCAGGAACACGCCTTCGGGCAGGTTCATCGCGATCTTGCCGTTGCGTTTGACATTGGTGAAATCCGACAGATCATTCTGGCGGACATCGCCATCGCTGGTCGCGAAGACGATCTGCAGGCTTTCCCACTCCTCCTCTGGCACATCGACGGGCATCAGCGCGGCGACGGACACGCCTTGTTCGATCGGCAGCAGGTTGACCATGGCCTTGCCCTTGGCCTGCCGTCCGGCAAGGGGCAGGCGCCAGGTTTTGAGCTTGTAGACCATGCCGTCGGTCGTGAAGAACAGCAGGTTCGTATGCGTGTTGGCCACAAACAGCGTGGTGACCACATCGTCTTCCTTGGTCGCCATCGAGGCGAGGCCCTTGCCGCCGCGGTTCTGGGCGCGGAATTCGGCCAGGGGTGTGCGTTTGATGTAGCCACCGCTGGTGATGGTCACGACCATGTCTTCACGCTCAATCAGGTCTTCGTCTTCCATATCGCCGGACCAGTCGGCAATCTCGGTCCGGCGCGGCACGGCAAACATCGCCTTCATCTCGCGCAATTCGTCCGAGATGATGGTCATGATCCGGTCGCGGCTGCCCAGAATATCAAGGTAGTCCTTGATCCGGGCCGCCAGTTCCTGCAATTCGTCTGTCACTTCCTTGACGCCAAGGGCCGTCAGGCGCTGCAGGCGCAGGTCCAGAATGGCACGGGCCTGCACTTCGGACAGGTTATAGGTGCCATCCTCATTCACCGGATGCGACGGGTCATCAATCAGCTTGATGAAGGGAATGATCTCGCCTGCAGGCCAGCGGCGGGTCATCAGACGCTCGCGCGCCTCGGCAGGGTCGGCAGAGGTGCGGATGGTGGCCACAACCTCATCCACGTTCGATACAGCGACGGCGAGACCGCACAGGATATGGCTGCGCTCACGCGCCTTGCGCAATTCGAACGCCGTGCGTTTTGCCACAACTTCCTCGCGGAAGCTGATGAAATACGTCAGGAAATCGCGCAAGGTCAGTTGTTCGGGGCGGCCGCCGTTCAGGGCCAGCATATTGCAGCCGAAACTGACCTGCATGGGCGTAAAGCGGAAGAGCTGGTTCAGCACGACATCCGCCGTTGCATCGCGTTTCAACTCGATCACCACACGCACGCCGATGCGGTCGGATTCGTCCTGCACATGTGCTATGCCGTCGATCTTTTTCTCGCGCACGGCCTCGGCGATGATTTCGATCATCCGGGCTTTGTTGACCTGATAGGGGACCTCGTCGATGATGATGGCGAAACGGTCCTTGCGGATTTCCTCTACCCTTGTTTTTGCGCGGATAATGACGGACCCGCGCCCTTCGAGATAGGCTTTCCGTGCGCCCGAGCGGCCAAGGATCATTGCCCCTGTGGGGAAGTCCGGGGCAGGGATGTAGTCCATCAGCGCCTCGGTCGACAGGTCCGGGTTTTCGATCAGGGCCAGGGTGCCGTCGATGACTTCGCCCAGGTTATGGGGCGGGATCCGCGTGGCCATGCCGACGGCAATGCCTTCGGCACCATTGACCAGCATGTTGGGAAAGCGCGCGGGCAGGACGGTTGGTTCGCGGTCCTTGCCATCATAATTATCCTGAAAATCGACGGTTTCCTTGTCGATATCAGCCAGCAGAAAGGCGGCTGGCTTGTCCATGCGGACCTCGGTGTAGCGCATGGCGGCGGCAGCGTCGCCATCCATGGAACCAAAATTTCCCTGCCCGTCCAACAGCTTGAGGCTCATTGAAAAGGGCTGTGCCATCCGCACCAGGGCATCGTAGATCGCGCTGTCACCATGGGGGTGGTATTTGCCCATCGTGTCGCCGACAGGCCTCGCGGATTTGCGGTAGGGTTTGTCATGCGCGTTATTGGTTTCGTGCATCGCGTAGAGGATGCGGCGGTGGACGGGTTTCAGGCCGTCGCGAAGATCGGGAATGGCGCGGGAGACGATCACGCTCATCGCGTAATCGAGGTAGGCGGTCTTCATTTCATCGACGATGTCGACATTTGGCCCATGAAAGCCAGGGCGCTGTGGCATTTCATCCGCGTTTTCAATGTCTTCAGGCGTATCGTTCATGTGATGCCGATCTTTCGGACAAAGGGGCTATATCTTGTTGTCCTTCTTTTACACCATCTAGGGATTGGGGTGCAATGATTGTTGCGCCTGCGCTTGGCAGCCACGTGGCCACACTGACAACACACTGTTTTTATTGCAATTTTGTAAAATCGTGGCAGGCTGAAGAGACTGCCACGTGAAAGGAGGTTTGGCATGGTGCCGACAGAGACCGAATTGATGCTGAAAGGATACGGGCTGACAACGGCGGAGATGTTCTACCGGTTGCCGGATTATCGCAATGTTCTCAATACCTTCGTGTGGCAGGAGTATGATCTCGCACCTGACTACCCGGCGCTGTTCAGATTCATCGAGTTCTGGCAGGACAAGATCGAAGGCCCCTTGCATTCAGTGCGGTTCACACACCGCAAGCTGATCGCACCAGGCGCATGGCGCAATGTGGTGGGGGAGTTCCGATTGCACTGAAACGGGTCATCTACACCACATCTACATTCCATCTCCACACCAGCGAGATGGATTTTTACGCGGCCCGCAGCAGCATGCCGAACAGATCGCGCGGATCATCGGGGTCGGCGATCATGTCAAGCTGATCGTAAAACCCGGTCTCGGTCAGCTTGCCGTGGATGTAGCGGAGCGCGCTGAAATCTTCGATTGCGAAACCAACGCTATCGAACAGGGTGATCTGGCGCGCATCCGTGCGGCCAGGTGCGGTGCCCGCCATGACCTGCCACAATTCGGTGACGGGATAGTCGGGGGGCAGTTGCTGCACCTCGCCCTCGATCCGCGTCTGGGGCGGGTACTCGACAAAGATACCGGAGCGTAGCAGGATATCGCGGTGCAGTTCGGTCTTGCCCGGGCAGTCACCGCCGACCGCGTTGATATGCACGCCTGCCCCCACCATGTTGTCGGTCAGGATCGTGGCATTGGTCTTGTCAGCCGTGACCGTAGTGATGATCTGCGCGCCAAGGATCGCGTCTTCGGGCGTGGTGCAGGGGACAAGGGTCAGGCCGCGCCCCTGCAGGTTGGTCAGGCATTTCTGCGTGGCGGCAGGATCGATGTCATAAAGCCGGACCTCGGTGATCCCGCAGATCGCCTTGAAGGCCAGCGCCTGAAATTCGGCCTGCGCGCCATTGCCGATCAGAGCCATGGCGGTGGATTTAGGTGCCAGCCATTTCGCGGCCATGGCAGAGGTTGCGGCGGTGCGCAGGGCGGTCAGGATCGTCATTTCGGACAGCATCAGGGGATAGCCCGTGGCGACATCGGCGAGCAGGCCAAAGGCTGTGACGGTCTGCAATCCCTGTTTCATGTTCGACGGATGGCCATTCACGTATTTGAAGCCGTAAGTCACGCCGTCGGAGGTGGGCATCAATTCGATCACGCCGACATCGGAATGGCTGGCGACGCGCGGCGTCTTGTCAAACAGGGGCCAGCGGCGGAAATCGCCCTCAATCTCCTCCGCAAGGTCAACCATGACCTGTTCGATGCCAAGATGAAGAACCAGCTTCATCATATTGGCAACGCTGATAAAAGGCACCATGGCCTGCTTTGAGGGGGCGTTCATCACAGGCTCCGTGTCATGCGGTCAAACACCTTGCGGCCCATGAGGGAGGCCACTAGATCGACCATCACGCGGGCCGTGCGGCCGCGTTCGTCAAGGAAGGGGTTCAACTCGACAAGGTCGAGCGAGGTGACAAGTCCGGATTCGTGCAGCATTTCCATCACCAGATGCGCCTCGCGCAGGGTGGTGCCGCCCGGAACGGTGGTGCCGACGGCGGGGGCCACGGCGGGGTCCATGAAATCGACGTCAAGCGATACATGCAGCATGCCGCCATTGGCGCGGACATGGTTCAGAAAGGTACGCAGGGGCGCGACGATGCCCTGCTCGTCCAGCACACGCATGTCGTTGATCGCGATGTCATGGCGCAGCAGGGCGGCATGTTCGGCGGCATCGACCGACCGGATGCCGAACAGGCAGATGCGGTCGGCAGGGACGGGCGCGGGGAAGTCGGGAAAGGCATCAAAGCCGTCACGCCCCGCGATATAGGCGAGTGGTGTGCCGTGCAGATTGCCGCTGGTGGTGGTGGCGAGGGTATGGAAATCGGAATGCGCATCGAGCCACAGCAGGAACAGGGGCCGGCCCGAACGTTCGGCATAGGCTGCAGCGCCCGCAACTGAGCCCAAAGCCAGCGAATGATCGCCGCCCAGGATGATCGGCATGCCGCCTTCGGACAGGGCATCATCGACCCGCATCTGCAACACTTCGGCCCAGCCCACGGTTTCGGCAAGGTGGTGGATCACCGGATTGGGAAACTGCACGTCACGCAGTTTGCGCAGTGCCAGATCGCCCCAGTCAGCGACGCCGTGCCCCAGATCGCGGATGGCCTGCGCGATGCCCGCGACGCGGTAGGCGGCAGGGCCCATGATGCAGCCGGGGTTCTTTTGCCCGGTGTCGACGGGCGCGCCGATGAGGATGGTCTGGGGCATGATACTCTCCCTGTATGTGCGCGAATTTCTGTGCGGAATGCGACAAATCCTAGCATTATCTTTGCTGTTCTGTAGAGTGTTTTGCGCAAAGCGGCGGAAAAAGTGACCAAGATGGATGATGTGGATACACGGCTGATCGCCGAATTGCGCCGGGACGGGCGGGCGGCGCTGTCAGAGCTTGCAGATCGGTTGGCGGTCAGCCGGGCGACAGTGCGCGCGCGGATGGAGCGGCTGGCGGCACGCGGCGATATCGCGGGGTTCACGGTGGTGACGCGGGCGGATGTCTCGGCGGCGGCGGTCAGGGGGCTGATGCTGATCGGGATCGAGGGACGGGGGGCGGAGCGGATCATGGCGCGGCTGACGGGGCAGCCCGCAGTGATCGCGGTGCATTCGACCAATGGCAAATGGGATCTGATTGCAGAACTGGGCGCGCAGACGCTGGAGGAACTGGATCAGGTGATCTTCCGGATCCGCGAGATTGACGGGGTCACGCGCAGCGAGACGAACCTTTTGCTGTCAACGCGCAAGGCGGGGCGCAGGTAGGGGCCTGCGCTGGATTGGCCCATGGTCTGCGGCCATGGGATGCCTTAGATAGGGGTCAACGGAGGGCATTCGATGATCGTGGAGCTTG
>JAAFHS010000200.1 GCA_013298485.1 Rhodobacterales bacterium | reverse complement strand
CGTGCTGGAAGAACTTCTCAGCTCGCCCGCCAACACCATCGCCGCCCTGCGCGGCCCCCGCCGCTATGCCCAGACCGTCAGACCGACGCCCTTGCCAGACGCCACCCTGACCTTGCCGCAGGGCGCACCTGTCCTCATCACCGGGGGCTTTGGCGGTATCGGCCTGACCATCGCCGAAGACCTGATCGCCCGTCATGGCGCAAAGATCATCCTGATCGCCCGGCGCCGCCTGCCGGACCGCGCCGCATGGCCACGGCATCTGGTCACCCGCGGCCCCGATGACCCGATCGCGCGCCGCATTCTTGCCCTGCAGCGGCTGGAGGGGTTGGGTGGCGATGTCATGATCATCACGGCGGATGTCTGCAATGCCGAGGAGATGCGTGCGGCCAAAACCGCAGCCGAGGCGCGCTTTGGCCCGATCCGCGCGGTGATCCATGCGGCGGGCGTGGTGGATGACGGCCCCCTGATGACCAAGACACTGGCCGATGTGGGGCAGGTTTTGGCCCCGAAACTGCATGGCACGCAGGTCTTGTCGGCCCTGTTCCCGGATGGCAGCATCGACCTGATGGTGCTGTTTTCATCGACATCGACTGTCACCGGGCCTGCGGGCCAGATCGATTATGTGGCCGCGAACGCCTATCTGAATGCTTATGCGCAGGCGCGCGGTGGTGGGAAGACGCGGGTGATCGCGCTGAACTGGGGGATCTGGACAGGTGTCGGCATGGCAGCCGAGGCGCTGGCCGAACGTGCCGGGCGCCCGCCCGCGCCGCGCGTGCCGATCGCGGCACCCATGCTGGACGCCGCGACGTTTGATAGCGCCGGCAACCGGATGTTCACGGCCAGCTATGGCACAGGGCGCTGGGTGCTGGATGGCCACCGCTTGGCCAGCGGCCGCGCCCTGATCCCCGGTACGGGCTATCTGGAGATCATGGCCGAGGCGATGGCGGCACAGGGTGAGGCTGGCGCCTTCGACATCCGCGATCTCTATTTCTTCCGCGCGCTGGATGTGGCGGGCCTTGATGCGGCCGATATCCGGGTGACGCTGATGCGCAGCGATGAAGGTTATGCGTTTGATCTGCGTTCCGCGGTCCCCCATCAGGGCCGCACCGGATGGCAGTTGCACGCGACCGCCCGCCTGTTGCCCATCACCGTCATGGCCCCGCAGATTGACGTGGCCGCCATCGCCGCCCGCCTGCCTGCGCCCGAAACGGGCACGGGCCTTGCCTCACCACAAGAGGCGCATCTGCGCTTTGGTCCGCGCTGGCGGGTGCTGAATGCGCGCAGCACGGGGCAGGGGGAGGGGCTGGCAAGGCTCGCCTTGCCCGCGCCCTTTGGCGCCGATGACAAGGACTGGCTGCTGCACCCCGCGCTGATGGACATCGCAACCGGCTGGGCGATGGACCTGATCGCGGACTATGCGCCCGATCACCTTTGGGTGCCGGTCTCCTATGCCCAGGTCCGTGTCTACCGCCCGCTGCCTGCGTCCATCATCAGCCACGTCCGCAATGCCGCCCCGAACCGCGCGGGCGACGCGAGTGCCACTTTTGATGTGACGCTCGCCACGCCGGAAGGGCAGGTCTGCGTCGAGATTGCGGGTTTCACCATTCGCCGCCTTGATGGCCCCCTGTCCTTCCCCGCGCCCGATCCCCGCAGCCTGACCTTCGACGATGGCCCTGCCAAACCCGCCTCGCCCGCGGAAGACCGCCTGCTGCATGCGTTCACCCAAGGTATCCGCCCGGATGAAGGGGCCGCCGCATTCCGCCGTGCCGTGGCGACGGGTGCGTCGCAGATCATCGTGTCATCGCTGCCCCTGCCCGCGCTGATCGCGCAAACGGCGGCGGCAGAGGCGGCCAAGACCGATGGCCAGACCTTCCAGCGCCCCGATCTC
Organism: Rhodobacterales bacterium; assembly: GCA_013298485.1. Taxonomy (GTDB): domain Bacteria; phylum Pseudomonadota; class Alphaproteobacteria; order Rhodobacterales; family Rhodobacteraceae; genus JAAFHS01. The sequence continues at coordinate 3,727 of JAAFHS010000200.1, read as the reverse complement.
GACACGGCCTATATCGAACCCCGCAACGATGTGGAGCGCACGCTTGTCGGCTTCTGGCAGGACCTGCTGGGCGTGGCGCAGGTGGGGGTGGAAGACAGCTTTTTCGATCTCGGGGGCCATAGCCTGATCGCCGTGCGGCTGTTTGCGATGGTCAAAAAGGCCTACCGTGTCGATTTTCCGATCTCGGTGCTGTTCGAGGCCCCGACCATTGCCCGTTGTGCCGCGCTGATCAGCGACCGCATCGGGGATATCCCCCAAGGCGCGGCACCAACGGCCGCGCCCGCCCGGCGGTTTACGCATCTGGTGGCCATGCACCAGGGTGAAGGCGGGCCGAAAACGCCGTTCTTCCTTGTCGCAGGCATGTTCGGCAACGTGCTGAACCTGCGCCATCTGGCGCAGCTTCTGGGCACCGACCGGCCCTTCTATGGCCTGCAGGCGCGCGGCCTTTATGGCGACGCCGCCCCGCATGTGACCTTCCCCGCCGCTGCCGCCGATTACATCGCCGAAATGCGCGCCGTACAGCCGCATGGCCCCTATCTCGTCGGCGGCTTTTCCGGTGGCGGCCTTATCGCATGGGAGATCGCACAGCAGTTGGAGGCTGCGGGGGAAACTGTGGCCATCGTGGTCCTGCTGGATACGCCGATCCCGATGCGCCCCGTCCTGTCGCCCGTGGACAAGGCGATCATCAAACTGGCTGAATTGCGCGCCAAAGGCCCGCGCTATCTGCTGGATTGGGCGCGGGCGCGCTGGGACTGGGAACGCAGCAAGCGCAATCCGCGCGCTGTATCGCCCACCGATGCGCAGTTCGACAATGCGGTGATCGAGGCGGCCTTCCGCGCGGCGCTGCCCGTCTATGACATGCGGGGGCGCAGCGGGCCGACCGTCCTGTTCCGCCCGCCGCTTGATCTGCATTGGCAGGTGACAGGCGGGCGCTGGGTCAGCGCGGCACGCGAATATGTCTTCCCCGACAATGATCTGACCCGCTTTGCCCCGCATCTGCAGGTGATCGAAGTGCCGGGCGATCATGACAGCATGGTTCTTGAACCCAACGTCCGCGTGATGGCCGCGCGCCTGAAGGCCATCATCGATGCCGTGGAAATGCCGCCGATCCCCCTTGCGCAGGCGGCGGAATGATGGCGCGCGTGCTGACTGTGATCCTGAACTGGCGCACGCCCGCGATGACGCTGCAGGCGACTGCGGCGGCACTGCGCGCGATGGAACCGATCGAAGGCGCGATCACCATTGTCGACAATGACAGCGGTGACGGATCCTATGAAACCCTGTGCGACGCCGTGGCACAACGCAACTGGGGCCGTGTGCGCGTGATCCAGTCGGGCCGCAACGGCGGCTTTGGCGCGGGCAATAACGCAGGCATTCGTGCGGGGCTGCCGGATGGTGCCAGGCCGGACTACGTCTATCTTCTGAACTCCGATGCCTTCCCCGCCCCTGATGCCATCCGTGCCCTGCGTGATCACCTTGATGCGCATCCCCAGACGGGGTTTGCGGGCAGCCACATCCACGGCCCTGACGGCGCACCGCACCGCACCGCCTTTCGCTTCCCCTCGGTCGCGTCAGAATTCGAAGGGGCCATCCGCCTTGGCCCTGTCAGCCGCCTGCTGCGTGACAAAATCGTCGCGGCCCCCCTGCCGGTTGAGACGGCCCGCGTCGACTGGCTGGCCGGCGCATCCCTGATGATGCGCGCGTCCGTGCTTGACCAGATCGGCCTGTTTGACGAGAGCTTCTTTCTGTATTTTGAGGAGACGGAGCTTTGCCACCGTGCCGCCCGCGCTGGCTGGCCCACGGATTATGTGGTGCAAAGCCGCGTGGAGCATATCGGTTCTGTCTCGACCGGCATGAAGACATGGGCGCGCATCCCCGGCTTCTGGCTCGATTCGCGCCTTTACTATTTCACCAAGGTCCATGGTCGCCCCTACGCCCTCATGGCCACCCTTGCCCATATCACCGGTGGCCTTGTGTGGCGCGCGCGGCTGGTGGTGCAACGGCGCGAAAGGGGCGATCCGCCCCGTTTCCTGCGCGATCTCGCGGCCCATACCCTGCGCCACGCCTTTGCCCGCAGCAGGCCCGCCCTGCAGACCCGTGCGGCGGAGTAGACCATGCCCCTGACCGCGATCCTGATCGGCAATGAAACCCTGACAGTGGAATGCGGCCGCATGTGGCTGGTGCGTGGCCATGCCATTGCGATGGTCGCCACAGACAGCCCGGATGTCCGCAACTGGGCCATCGCTGCGGGATTGCCTGTGGGCAGGCTCGCGGCACTGGCGGATGATCCCGCCCTGCGCGCAGACTGGCTCTTGTCCATCGCCAATCTGACGGTCATCCCGCCTGCCGTTCTGTCCTGCACGCGCGGGGCCATCAACTTCCACGACGGCCCGCTGCCGCGCCGGGCGGGCCTGAATGCACCGGTCTGGGCGATCCTTGGCGGGGACCGCCTGCATGGCGTCACATGGCACCATATCGCAGGCGGCGTTGACGAAGGCGCTGTGATCGCCACGCGCGATATCGACATTGCAGATGATGAGACTGCGCTGACGCTGAACACCAAATGCTTTGCCGCCGGGATGGACAGCTTTCCCGAGGTGATCGCAGCCCTTGAAACCGACGCCGGGGGCCAGCCGCAGGACCTGACCGCGCCGCGCACCGTGCATCACCGTGCAGAGCGCCCCGCGGCGCAGGCCCGCCTCGATTTCACCCAGACTGCGGCCGACATCGCCCGCATGGTCCGCGCCCTGGATCATGGCCCGCATTGGAACCCCCTGACCCTGCCCAAGATTGTCGCGGATGGCCGTGTGATCTGGGTGGGCGCTGCGGACATCGCCACAGGTGATGGCCAACCGGGGCAGGTGCTGGCCGCAGATGCCAGCAACATCACCGTCGCCTGCGGGGCCGGGGCCCTGCGCCTGTCGCAGCTGCGTGATGCACATGGCCCGGCGGATCTGACGGGCGTCACGTACCTGCCATCCCCCGATATGGCCGAGGCGGCGGCCCTCACCGCCGCTCTCGCGGCACTGGCCCCGCAAGAGGCCGCACAGCGCCGCGCCCTGCACAACCTGATCCCCGTCACCCTGCCCGTCACCGCGTCAGGTCATCCGCCGGAATGGCGGCAACTGCCCCTTGATGCCCCCCTTGCCGCCCTCGCGGCAGGCATTGTCCGGCTGGCCGGACGGCCCGTGGCCGACCTTGCCGCAGGCGGCCCCGGTGATGGCTACACCAGCGGCTGGTCGCCGTGGCGCATTGATCTGGCCCAACCCTTGGGCGCTGTGCAGATGCCCGCGCGCACAGGTTTCCCCGCCGACCTGCCCGCCCGCGATCCCGCCCTGCGCCACCTGACCATCCCCCCGGTCGGCGTCACCTCTGGCACTGTCCCGGTCCCCGGCGCCATCATCACCCTTGCCCCCGGTATCCTGCATTATGATGCCGCATCCCTGCCGGAAGCGGCGGCCATTACCCTGTGCCAGCGTCTGGCGGCCTTCAGTGCGAAGGCCAGTGCCGCACCCGAGGCACCCCTTTCCACCCTGCCGATCCTGTCGGATACAGAACTGCACGCCCTGCTGCACAGCCCCAACCAGACCGCTGCCCCCTATAACCGCAGCCTGACCATTCCCCATGCCTTTGCCGCACAGGTCGCCCGCACGCCCGCGGCCACCGCCCTTGTCTGCGAAGCCAAGTCCCTGACCTATGCCCAGCTCAATGCCGCCGCCAACCGCGT
>JAAFHS010000020.1:11226-13594 GCA_013298485.1 Rhodobacterales bacterium | reverse complement strand
TGCGCCGGTGCAGGATGATCTCGCAAGGGCCGATCGCGTCGCAGTCGGTATGGTGCAGGTCGCCATTGGGAAACCCCACGATATCCCCCGGCAGGGCAAAGGCAATCACCTGCCGGCGTCCGTTCTCCAGAACCCGTGTCAGGCGCAGGATGCCGCTGTGCACTTCGTAGATGTGGGATGCATCGTCACCTTCGCGAAAGACGTGGCTCCCCGCCGCAACCCGGCGAACAGGGCGCAATGGTGACAGCGACGACCTGAACTCAGCCCCGTCGGGCTGCTGGAATGCCTCGATTGTTCCGTTTGGCAATGTGACGTACATGGCGCTTCCCCCTTGGTTCGGTTCAAAGCCACATTCGCTGACGGGTGCCGCGCCATGACCGCCAGGGCGTATCAAATTGTATCCGATTGTATCGTGCGATCGCGCCGAACGTTTTGGCTGGTCCCGAGCGGGGCAGTCCGCTACCGTCAGGCATAATTTAGTCAGCAAAGCCCATGTCAGAAAAGCGCATCCTGGTCGTCGATGACGACCCCAAGATCCGTGATCTCCTCAGGCGTTGCCTTGAGGCGGAGGCTTTTCATGTCGACGAAGCCGCCGATGGTGCGGGCGTCCGCGCCGCCTTTGACATGGCACAACCGGACCTTGTGACCCTCGATCTGAACCTCGGGGCGCAGGACGGGCTTGAGATCGCCCGCGACATTCGGCGTACGTCTGACGTTCCGATCATCATGATCACCGGCAAGGATGACGTGATCGACCGGGTTGTCGGGCTGGAGCTTGGTGCCGATGACTATATCACCAAGCCCTTCCACATCCGGGAAATGCTGGCGCGGGTGCGTACTGTGCTGCGACGCGCCGAAGGACGCGGCGGCGCGCCTGGTCCTCGTCACGCCGATCCTGACAGCGGCCCGCTGCTGGGTCTGGACGGGTTGACCATTGACCGCGACAGAATGATCCTGACGGACCGTGACGGCCAGGTGAGCGACCTGACGACCGCGGATTTCAAGCTTTTGTGCGCCTTTGTTGACAACCCCAAGCGCGTCTTATCGCGCGATCGCCTGATGGATCTGATCGACGGGCCTACCTGGACCCCGCTGGACCGCGCAATCGACAATCAGGTGGCGCGTCTGCGCAAGAAGATCGAGCGAGATCCCGCCCGTCCGCTTCTTATCAAATCGGTGCGCGGCATCGGCTACACGTTGACCGAGGCTGCTGTTCCGAAAACCTAGGCGTCACCAAAGATCGCACGAATTGCCTTTGCCAGATCCGATTGCCGATAGGGTTTGCGAAGAATGACAAATTCTGACCCGATTCGACCATCCCGAAGCATGCCTTCCGAAAAGCCCGAGGTCAGCAGGATCTTGACCTGAGGTTTTTGTGCTGCGACCAGTTTAGCAAGGTCATAGCCTGAAAGTTTGCCCGGCATCACAAGGTCGGTAAAGACAAGGGCGATGTCATCCCGCGTCTCGATGATTTCGGCCGCTTCGTCCCCCGACGCCGCCCCGATGCACTTAAACCCCAGTTCGACGATCCGCGCCTCGGACAGCCGCCTGACGGCGGGATCATCCTCTACGACAAGAACCAGGCGCTCGCCCGCAGTCAGCGACACTTGCGTTGTTGCCGTATCGGGCGCCTCCCTCGCAGCCGGACCGCCAGCGAGTGCCGGAAAATACAGACTGACCGTGGTGCCTTGCCCAAGCTCGCTGTAAATCGTGACGTGGCCACCCGACTGTCGCACAAAACCATAGACCATCGACAGCCCAAGACCCGTGCCCTTGCCGATGGGCTTGGTGGTAAAGAACGGCTCCAAGGCCCGCTGGCGCGACTCCGATGTCATGCCTTGACCGGTATCGCTGACTGACAAGCGGACGTAGTCGCCAAGCGAGACATCGACATCCTGCGCCACATATTTGTCATCCACCACGACATTGCGCGCCTCGATGAACATCCGGCCACCATCCGGCATCGCATCCTGCGCGTTCAGGGCAAGGTTGAGAATGGCGGTTTGCAGCTGCATCGGATCGGCCTTGATTTGCCATAGATGATCCGACAACGACGTCTCGACCAGACAATGGGCCGCGATCGTGCGCTTCAGCAGCGCCATCGACTGCTCCACCGTGTCATGCAAATCGATTGCTTCGGGGCGCAAGGTACTTTTGCGCGAAAACACCATCAGTCGCGAGGTCAGGTCAGCACCAAGCTCGGCGGCACCAAGTGCATCGGAAATCAGCGCCTTGCTCTTGTCACCCGTCTCGGTCATTTCAAGCAGCTCCAGATTGCCGATGATGACCGTCAGAAGGTTGTTGAAATCATGCGCAATGCCACCTGTCATCCGACCGACGGCATCCATGCGCTGTGACCGGACCAGCG
>JAAFHS010000020.1:0-11216 GCA_013298485.1 Rhodobacterales bacterium | reverse complement strand
TCTTCGGTGAGGCGCCGGCGGGTCAGGTCGTGCAGTATGGCAACAAAAGTGACGTCGCCCGCGATCTCGGCCTTGCCCACTGACAAATGAAGAGGAAACACGCTGCCATCGCGGCGCAGTCCCTCTACATCACGACCGATCCCGATGATCCGCTTTTCGCCGGTCTCCAGATGATGATGCATGAACCCGTCGTGACGCGCCGCCATGTCGTCTGGCATCAGCATGCGCACATTCTGGCCGATCATCGCCTCGCGCGGATGCCGAAACAGATCGGCGGCGGCCTGATTGGTGCGCACAATCGTGCCGTTCCGGTCAGCGACAATGATCGCATCGACTGCAGCATCCAGCAACGCGACGAGCAAAGCACCATCATCGATGTTGTTCACGAAAACGAACTCCCCGATCGGCCAAGCTTGAGACACATGGCAGATCGGGCTGGGAAAAACCAGCCAGCTATGCCGGAAGCCCCTGCAAATCCTCAGCGACGTTCAAGTATGAAACGAGGTCGGAGAGCGTGACAACGCCAACGAGGGTAGTTCCCACGACCACCATGAACTTGCGCCGTCCGGTTCGACTGATCCGGTCAAACAGCTCACGGCCGGGCAGATCCGGCGAGACGGCGTTCTCATTGCCAATACTTTCGATCACGTCGTCCACAACAGTCGTCGCCCAATTCTCGCGGTCGATACGCAGCACCATGTGCGTGTCCACGTAGCCCAGCACGACCCCATCTTCAATTACTGGCGCAAAGGTGAAACCGCGGTCCAGAAACACCTGGTTGACGAGTTCGGAGAGCGATTGATCCGGGCGCGCCGTACAGGGATCGCGTGACATCAGGTCGGCCACCTTGCGCCCGTCCCGTTCTGCCGCCTGCTGCACTGCACGGTAAGAAGTCCGCGCGGCCGACAGAAGGAAAAGACCGATCACGACAGGCCATAGCCCGCCTGCCGTATCGCCCGCAAAAATGATGAAAAGGCCGAACAGAATCAGCAGCGCCGAAAACAGGGCGGATAGCCGGGTGGCGCACCGGGTCGCGCCGACAAGATCGCCGGACCGCATCCAGAGGATCGCACGCAAAACGCGTCCGCCGTCCAGAGGAAAGGCAGGGATCAGATTGCCGAGCCCAAGGGTCAGGTTGAGCATGCTCAAGGCCGAAAGAACGGCCGCACCAGGTTCAAAAGCCCCGGCAGTGGCAGCCAGGCGCGCGCCGCACCACAGCAGCAAAGCCAAACCAAGGCTGGCGACAGGGCCCGCTACGGCAATCCAAACCTCGGTGAGCGGGGTTGGCAACTGGTCCGCCATCTCGGCCACGCCGCCGAACATGAAGAGCGTGACGCCCGAATTGCGCACGCCCTGGCCTCGGGCGATGATGGCATGGGCAAGCTCGTGCAACAGGATCGAGGCGAAAAATCCCGCCAGCCCGATGAAAGCCATGGCAAGGTGCGTCATCGGCTGCCCGTCCGGCAGGCTTGCCGGAAAATAGCTGGTGGCAAGGCTCGAGATCACCAGGCTTGCGATCAAAAGCCAGCTTGCATCGACCTTGACGTCAAAGCCGCTGAGTCGGGCAATTCTGATCGACCTACCCCACATCTTTGTCTCATGGGCCTCTTATTGCCACGCCGGCGCGCCTTCATAAATCAGAATAAAAATCGGTCTCTGCCAAATCTCTGGCAAAGGTTCCCCCGGCGGTTTGATTGTGCCGGAAATCAGGCCCGGATCGTTTGAGAAAGATCAATCCGCAGATCTCTGCCGCGCAGGGTTTGGTGACACCCGCCGGGGCAAGGCGAACTACACCAGTTCGGGAACGATGATGACTGGCAACGCAAAAAGCCCGATGGTGATCCAGCGATGCACGGTCAAGGGCACGGTGTGCAGCATCTGCTGCAGCGGCTCCCATTGGACCGGACCGACCGGCAGCAGCAGCGTGACGCCCACCGCCCCGATCAGCAGCGGGTTGGATAGGCAGCCAATCTGCATGCAGGGCTGATCCAGCGACCGGAATGCAAACACGCTGACCTTCTCGAACACGATCCTGCCGCTGAACGCCGCTGTCCGGGCAAGATCGACCCCGAACGGCAGCAATTCGTAGAAAACCCACAGACTGGCAGAAGCGGTATAGGCCGCAAACAACGCAATCACCGCCGCACCCTTCAGCCCCAGGACCGGAGCCTTGATCGGTGCGGGCGGGCGGCGCATCTGGTCGGGCTCGGATTTCTCCAGACCCAGCGCCACGGCGGTGACACTGTCGGTCACAAGGTTCATCCACAGAATCTGCGTGGCCAGAAAGATCAGCGGGCCCCCGATCACGATGTTGGTCAGGATTGCCACGATTTCGCCCGCGTTCGACGACACGAGATAGCGGACGAACTTCTGCACATTGTCGAACTGGCGCCGTCCTTCCCGGATGGCCACAACGATGGTCGCGAAGTTGTCGTCCAGCAGGACGAGGTCCGCCGCATCGCGCGCAACCTCGGTTCCGCGCTGGCCCATGGCGATGCCGATATCCGCCTGTTTCAGCGCAGGCGCATCATTCACCCCGTCGCCGGTCATGGCAACAATCAACCCCTGGGCTTGCAGTGCCTTGACGATCCGCATCTTGTGCGCGGGCTTGGTGCGCGCAAAGAGCGCATCTTTCGCAAGAATGGCCTGCAATTCAGCGTCGGTAATGGCGTCGATGTCAGCCCCTGTCATCGAGACACTGGCCGGAAGATCAAGCTGCTGGGCGATTGCAGACGCTGTAACCGGACCGTCACCTGTGATCATCACCGTCCGGATACCGGCATCGCGCGCCGATGCAATTGCGGCCTTCACTTCGGCGCGTGGCGGATCGATGATCCCAACCAGCGCCGAGAATACCAGATTTCGTTCTGCGATGTCCTGGGCGTTGTTCGCCCTGCGGGCCGCCAGCGCCATCACGCGCAACCCTTGCGAAGCCAATGCGTGATAGGCCGCATGAATGGTCTCGCGCATCGCCTTAGCCATTGGCACCTGACCCGCCGGAGTCATGTACGCGGCGCACAGATCAAGGACATGCTCGGGCGCGCCCTTGCAACGCAGCATCAGGGGGTCACGCGCGAGAACGCTCATCCGTTTGCGAGCGCTGGTAAAGGCGTTCTCGTGCAGCACGACCTCGGTTTAGGGCAGGTCAACCCACCCCTTGTAGGCCAGCGTCACAAGTGCAGCCTCGGTCGGATCGCCCTGAATATACCAGGTGCCATCGTCCCGGATCAGTCGGGCGTTTGAGCAGATGATTGCCGTGCGCAGCGCAGCCTCAAGACAGGGATCGTCCGTCGCGCGGATGCGCCGTCCGTCAAGCGCCAGATGGCCCGCCGGGTCATATCCGGTTCTGGCAACGTCAAGCGACGCACGCGGCGTACAGGCCGCCGTCGCCGTCATCCGGTTTTCGGTCAGCGTTCCGGTCTTGTCGGTACAGATGACCGAGGCCGCGCCCAGCGTTTCGACCGCCTGCAAACGCCGCACAATCGCGTTCTGGCGCGCCATGGCCGTGGCCCCCTATGCCAGGGTAATCGTGACCACCTCAAGCAGGCCTTAGGGGACGATGGCGACGGCCAGCGGACGGCCGATCATGAACACTTCTGACAGGTCTCGGCCCGACCATAGGCCGACCGACACCACTGCGACCACGATCAGAAGGGTGACCACGGGCAGCGCTGTCGCCATGCGTCCAAGCTGGATCTGCAGATGTGTCTGCTTTTCGTCGATTTTCCCTGTCAGGCTGGCAATCTGTCCAAACTCGGTCTGTAGCCCGATGACGGTTACGATCCCTGCCCAGCGGCCTTCGACGACAGCAGTTCCGACAAAGACCGACGCTGAATCGGCTTCGAGGCTTTTTCCCACGGGCACCGATTGTTCCGTCAGCACGCTTGCATCCAACCTCAGCTGGACTGAGCGGATCAGGCGCAGATCAGCAGGAACCTTGTCGCCGGCCTTGAGTGGTGCGTGATCGTCGGGCACCAATTCCCGGGCCGGAATGGTCTGCTCAATGGCGTCTCGGATCACCCGCGCGATTAGCGACATTGTCGACCGCAGCGCCTCCAGCGCCGTTTCGGCCCGCCATTCCTGCACAAACCCCAGGGCAGCGTTCAAAAGGACGACCATCGCGATGGCAAGGGTGTCGACGCGGTGCCCCAGATAGAACGCGATGGCCGCCGCGACAATCAGGATCATGACCAAAAGCCCCGTGAACTGGCGCAACAATATGCGGAGAGGGTCGGCCTTGCGGACACGCGGAAGCTCGTTCCAGCCCCATGTCCGCCGACGTGCCGCGACGTCGTCCGAGGTCAGGCCTTTCGCGATATGCCCCGGATTGCTCATTACCTTCACCTTTTGACATGTTGCCCGGTTTATCCGACAGGAGAACCGTCGGCCCCTTGATCCGGATCAAGCGAGGGCCGCGACAGGAGCGTTAGACTTCAGCATGTCCACACCCTGCAGGAGAAAGACGATGCCTGACAAAGCCGCTACTCCCGAACCCGGCCCCAACATCCCCGACCCGATCAGCGTGCTGCGGCCGCTTGCACCCCTGGCCTGGATGAACACGGCTTGGATCGAAGTCCTTGCCGATCTGGGCAGCGAAGTCACCACTTTCGTGGCAGACCGAATTCGTGAGGACGTCAAGACCCAGCACGCGATCCTCCACTGCAAGTCGCTGGCAGAGTTGCAGCATGTACAGGCCGAGTTCATGCAGCGCGCCGTTAACCAGTATACCTCCGAAACGGGCAAGCTGATCGGAATGAGCAGCGAGATTTCGACAAAGATCAAAGACGGTACGAAGACCAGTTGACCTTTCGAACCCATAGCCTCACACGGCCGCGACCAAAGTCGCGGGCGTCCCCATTATTCCCGGGCAACAACCGATACGCCATCAGCAAGGTCGTCGCTTGGATGGGTCACGATCATGTCGCCTTCGGTCAGACCATCGGTTACTTCCGCAAATTGAGTATTTCGCTTGCCAAGCGTCACGGGTTGCAGCCGCACTCTATCCTCATGGAGCACAAAGACCGACCAGATTTCGCCATTCCGGAATGTAGCGGACAGCGGAACTTGCAGGACGTCTTCCCCCTGCCACTCCACAATCCGCAAATAGACAGAAAATCCATCACCCAGCGCCGACCTGTCTTGCGACGGCGATGTCAGGTCAAACAGCGCGTCCACCCGCTGTTCCTCGATCCCGAGCGCAGAGATGGTGGTCCGGGCTTTGGGTTCAATACGGGTCAGCCTTGCCTGCAAAGTCGTGTCGCCGCCCCAGCGTTCGACATCGGCCATCGCCCCGACCTGGAGCCGGACGGCATCGGAGGACAACAGATCGGCCACGATCTCAAGATCGGCAGGATTGCCGATGGTGACCAACGGGGCACCTGCGGCCACCGGGCGCGCGCTGATCGCCTCGATTGCGAGAACGATACCATCAACTGGTGCGGCAAGGGGCACGCAACACCCGTCAGCCGACGGTTCCGCATCGCCCCCCGGTTCGATTGCCGCGGCCAGGGCGCTGTCCAGCGCGCTGCGCGCCATGACGATACGTGCCTGGGCCGCGTCGACAGCGGATTTGGCGATCGTCAGGCTTTGGGCGGCATCCTCCATTTGGGTCATCGTGGCCACGCCTCGGTCAAGCAAGATACTGGTCCGGTCGAAATGCGTCTGCGCGTGCGCTCGCTCTTGCAACAGACGGGTCAGATCGGTTTCGGCCACGTGCAGGGCCGCTGTGGCCTCATTGATCGCGGCATTGGCCTGCAACCGGCTCCGCGCATCTAGAAGGCTCGGGGCAATCGGTTCGACCACCGCCACCACCGTTTCACCCTTGATGACCTTGTCGCCTACCTTGACCGGCGACCGTTGGGCGACACCGGCAATGGGGGCGGCGATTTCATAAAGGTCGCGGATGCGCGTGCGGCCATCAACATCAATCGTCACCCGCATCGGGCCTGACGCGATACGGTATAGGTCGACCGGCACTGGATCGGTGCGAAAGGCGAAGTAGGCCAGCCCACTGACAATGGCGGCACCGACTGCAATGGACAGGATCGTGCGGGGCTTCATTGGCATAGGCTCACTCCCTCGTCTTCATCACAGACACCAGATCGAGATTGTCGAGCCTGCGCCGGACAATCAGAACCGACCCACGCGCTGCGGCCAAGACCACAAGGCTGGCCCTGGCATAGCTGGAAGGCTCCAGAACCAGCGGCAGCCGGTAGAGGTCGCTGGAAAACGCGCTGACCATCGCCGTCGCCAGCATGCGTCCGATCCACCATCCGAGCGGCTGCGCCAGCAGCGCCAGCAGCATTGTCTCGCCGATCAGGATGTACGACACATGCCAGCGCGTGAACCCGAGGATGCGCAGCGACGCCAGTTCTCGCGACCGTTCCGACAGCTGGATGCGCGCGCCGTTATAGGCGACGCCCACCGTGATCAGGATCGCGATGGTGATGTAGACCGTGGTCATGATGGTGACGTTGCGGCTGATCGTCTTTTCAAACGATCGGCGCGTTTGCGTCAGCATGTTGGTCGCGGCCAGATTGGGGATGTCTTTCAGCGCCCGATGCAAATCGCCCGCCCGCGCGTCGTCCAGCGTGATATTGGCCGCCGTGACCTGCGCTGCCCGATTGAAAAGCCGGTCCAGATAGGCCAGGTCGACATAGGCCCCCAACCCGAAATACTGGGTGACGAGACCTGTCACCTGCATTTCATGGGTCTCGCGTTTGCCGGTCAGGAACTCCACCTCGACGGTATCGCCCACCTCAAGATGCAGCTGTTTCGCCAGCTGGTCGGACAGCACGATACCGCCCGGCGGCACCTCCACGACATCCTCGCCCTTGCTGATCACGCGACTGAGGTCGGAACCCGGAAAACGTGCCTCAATCGAGACGCGCTTTTCGAACTGAGCGTGATGTAGAACGGCGGCATGGAACTGCTGCCCCTCGACCTGCAACACGCCGGGAAGGCGTGCGACATCCTCGATCACCGACACCGGCGTTTCCCTGGCAAAGACCAGTGTCGCGTCCTGCCGGTTCGACAGATAGAAGGCCTGATCGACGATTTCCTGCACGACATTGCCCATGAACGACGAGGCCATCACTGCAGCCACCGCCAGCGACAGGCCAAGCGTGGTCAGGGCAGACCGCACCGGCCAGCGGGTCAGGCTGCGCAGGATCATCACCGTCGGTTGGGAAAACCGCGCGCGGACCATCGCGAAATCGATCCAGGTTCGCCGGAATCGGGGCGGTGCTGGCGGCTGCATGGCGACGGCGGGCGAAAGACGCGCCGCACTCAGCGCGGCCCGCGCGGCGCCGAACATCGTCGCCAAAATCGCAAGGCCGCCCGACAAGCCGTAGACCCATGACGAGACGCTGAAGATCAGGAAGGGGAAGTCAAAGAATTCGACATAGAGCTCCGACATTCCACGCGCGAGCCACGTGCCGACCGCCCAGCCGATGGAGATACCAAATACGGCGATCAGGCCCGCCAGCATCAGATAATGGATGCAAACCTCGGCGTCCGAATAACCCAGCGCCTTCAGAAGGCCGATCTCGCTGCGTTCCAGCGCCACGATGCGGCCCATGACCATCGCCACCAGAAAGGCCGAAATGGCAAAGAACACGGGCGGCAGGACCAGCGCCATGCTACGCAATTGCTTGATTTCAGCGTCGATAAAGCTGTTCGACAGTTGCTGGGCGCGCCCATAGGCACCCAGCCCGCCATAAGGTGCCAATAGATCGTCCACCGCATCCAGAACCGGCGGCAACTTGGCTCCGCGGTCCAGCTTCAGCGCCAGATCGTTGAACGCACCGCCCATGTCGAACGCCGCCTCTGCCGCATCGCGCTGCATCCATAGAATGCCGAACGTCTGGTCATTGGGCATCAGCGCGCCGGGACCAAGTGTGTAGATGAATTCCGGCGACAGCAGCGTTCCGGTTACGGTCAGGACCCGCTTGCGCCCGTTCAGGTTGGCCGCGAATTGATCGCCGGGCCGCAGGCCATTGCTCAGCGCGAATGGCTCGTTGACGGCAACTTCCGACGCCGTCTCGGGCAGGCGCCCCGATCGCAGCACCGGAACGTTCAGCAACGGCTCGCCGCTTTCCGGCAAGGACAGAACCCGCCCAACCGCTGCTTCATCCAGCCCCGGAACGTCCAGGATCACATCGCCGGAAATCCTCGCCTCGACGGTCTGCACGCCGTCTATCTGACCAATTTCGCGCAAAAGCCCCAAGGGCGCCCGGCGCGCCGAGGCAAAGACGTCAGCAAATCGGTTACGCTCGTAATACGCCGCCCGGGTCTGATCCAGCGCGCGGTACATGCCGAGCGACGTAAACAGGATGGCCACCCCACAGGCCAGCACCAGCGCGATGGCAAGCGCCTGTGCCCAGAGCCTACGGAAATCGCGGATCAGCTTGCGGTCGATGGCGTGCATCACGATCACCACGCAATCTGCGACGGGGCCAGACGGTGGGCATTCACTTCCGTCTCCACGATCCGGCCATCCTGAAACCGGATCACCCGATGCGCCATCTTGCGGATTTCCGCATTGTGGGTGATCACCACCGTCGTCGTGCCAAACCGCGCGTTGATCCCGTGCAGCGCCTCCAGCACCTGAACGCCGGTCTTGCTGTCCAGTGCTCCCGTCGGCTCGTCACACAGAAGGATTTCGGGCCGCTTGGCAATGGCGCGGGCAATGGCGACTCGCTGCTGTTCACCCCCCGACATTTCTGACGGGAAATGGTCCATCCGGGGGCCAAGGCCGACCAGTTCCAATGCTTCCTCTGCCGGCATCGGGTTGCTGGACACGTCGGTGACAAGCTGCACGTTCTCGCGCGCGGTCAGGCTGGGAACGAGGTTGTAGAACTGGAACACAAACCCGACGTGGTCGCGCCTGTAGCGCGTCAGTTCTCGGTCGCCCATAGTCGTGAGTTCGGTGTCGCGAAACCAGACATGGCCCCCGGTCACATGATCAAGCCCTCCCAGAATGTTCAGAAGCGTCGACTTGCCGCTGCCGGATGGCCCCAAAAGCACGGTCAACTCGCCCGCATAAAGCGCCATGTTGACGCCATCGAGCGCACGCACCATCACATCGCCACTGGCATAGGTCTTCGTGACGCCTTCGGTACGAAACACGATCTCGGGTGCCAGTGCCGTCATGTCTGCCGGACCTGGCTGGCCGCGGCATGGTCGCGTGTTGAATTGGGCATGTTCGTTTCCAACATCGGGGTGGTCTGAAAGGACTGTCCTATGATCTGCCGCATCGTTTGTTGACGCAGATCAAGGGTGCCTCCTGGGCTGACCCATTGCTCGGAGACCGACGGCAGAAGGCATTGAAACGAAGGTATCAGGCACGACCCGTTTCCTCTGGGGGCGGCGTCTTGCTCCAACTGAACGTCCGGGCATCCCGCGCGCGGAATTGATCCGCATCAAGGCCGTCTGGTCCTTGTTGGCTAATCTTGCAGAATATCCGCGCAATCCGGCTCTGGCCGGGAGGAGCCCGCCATGTCAGACACAACCCCCGCCACAGTGAAAGCGGATATGCCCGACGCGGCTCCAAAACTCCACGACAGGTTCCCATCGGCATTCACGATCCTTTTTGCCCTGATCGTGATCGTGGCCGCGCTGACCTGGATCATTCCAGCCGGTCAGTATGAACGCGTCCCGAACGAGGCATTGGGCAAGGACACGCCCGTGCCCGGCACCTACCAGACCGTCGAAGGCGATCCGCAAGGCATTCTCGATGCACTGCGCGCGCCGATTGCGGGGTTCTATGACCCGGTGTCATATGCCGCAAATGCCATCGATGTTTCGCTGTTCGTGCTGATCATCGGCGGCTTTCTTGGCGTGGTGAACCGGACCGGGGCCATCAATACCGGCATCACCGCCGCCATGCGCCGGATGCAGGGGCGGGAAAAGTGGATGATCCCGATCCTTATGGCGCTCTTCGCCGTGGGCGGGACAACCTATGGCATGGCTGAGGAGACCCTTGCATTTTACGCAATCCTGATCCCGGTGATGATCGCGGCAGGATATGACGCGGTCACCGGGGTCGCGATCATCCTAATAGGGGCGGGGATCGGGGTGCTTGGCTCCACCATCAATCCCTTTGCGACCACGATCGCGTCGAACGCCGCGGGCATCCCCTTTACCGACGGTCTGAACCTTCGCGTGGCAATCCTTGGGATCGGCTGGCTGATCTGCGTGGCTTTCGTCATGCGCTACGCGGCACGGGTAAAGGCAGACCCGAGCCTATCCATCGTCGCCGACCGCCGCGACGACAACGCCCATCACTTCCTGGGCAAGAATGCAGCCATCGACTCTGGGATCACCACCAAACAGTCCATCGTGCTTGTCCTGTTTGCGGCCACCTTCGGCCTGATGATCTGGGGCGTCTCGTCGCAAGGCTGGTGGATGGCCGAAATGTCGATGCTGTTTCTGGGCGCGGCCCTGGTCATCGGCACCGTCGGCTGGATCGGCGAGAAGCCTTTTGTCGAAAGCTTCGTCGATGGCGCGCGTGATCTTCTGGGCGTGGCGCTGATCATTGGCCTCGCGCGCGGCATCGTCGTCGTCATGGACTCCGGGCGCATCACCGACACCGTGCTGCACGCCTCAGAACAGGCCATCTCAGGCACATCGCAAGTTGTGTTCATCAACGCAATGTACTGGATCGAAGTGGCCCTCAGCTTCCTCGTGCCCTCCACATCCGGTCTTGCGGTCCTGTCGATGCCCATCCTGGCACCCGTGTCGGACTTTGCCGGCGTCGACCGGTCGCTGGCCGTCACCGCCTATCAATCCGCCTCCGGCATCGTGAACCTCATCACTCCGACGTCCGCTGTCGTAGTCGGCGGTCTTGCTATCGGGCGCGTGCCCTATGATCGCTGGCTGCGGTTCATCGCCCCGCTCCTGCTGATCCTGACGATCCTGATCATGGCCGCTCTCAGCCTCGGGGCGACGCTGTGAGCGCGCTCGGGGTCCATTCCGAGACCGGCAAACTGCGGCGCGTCATCACCTGCGCACCGGGCCTTGCACATGAACGCCTGACGCCCGCCAATTGCGACAGCCTGCTGTTTGATGATGTGTTCTGGGTGCAGCAGGCGCGCAGCGATCATCGTGATTTCTGCGACAAAATGGTGGATCGCGGCGTCGAGGTTCTGGATGTCAATGACCTCCTGTCCGAAATGCTGTCACACAAGGCTGCCCGCCGCTGGCTTCTGGACCGC
>JAAFHS010000002.1 GCA_013298485.1 Rhodobacterales bacterium | reverse complement strand
CCACCACCGCGCGCCATGCGCCCGCATCCGGCCCCTTGCCATCCAGCCGCCAGGCCAGTGCGCGCGCATCGCGGTGAATCTGGTCCCAGCTGACGTGAAAACCCTTTTCATGCGGCAGACGTTCGGGGGTCATGGCAGTCCTTTCAGGTGGCAGCGATCTTGACGCCCAGCAGGGCAAGGATACCGCCAAAACTGCGGTCGATCCCGGTTTTCAGGCGGGTGTAGATGCGGCGCGGGGCGTCAAACGAAAACGCACGGGCGACGGCGGCATTGCAGATCACCTCGTTCAGGAAAACCATCACAAGCAGGGCGGCGATCCATGGCAGGCTTGTTCCCGGCGGCACGGTGCCCACAAACACCGCCCCGAAGAACACCGCCGGTTTCGGGTTTGCAAGGTTCGTGACAAGCCCAAGGCGGAACGCAGATGCGCGGCTGCGGGCGACATCGCCTGTTGCGGCCATATCCAGCGGCTCGGTCGCGTGGCTCCACATCTGCCAGGCGATCCAGATCAGGAACAGGCCACCGGCGATCTTGTACCCCCACAGCAGGGCCGGTGCAAATTTGAACAGAACGGCCAGCCCGAACAGGGCCGCAATCGCCCAGACGACCGCGCCAAGCGCCACGCCCACCGCGACCCAGACACCCGTCAGAAACCCCTCGGTCATGCCCGTCCGCGCCGTCATCAGGACGGCAGGGCCGGGGCTTGCCGCCGCAATCAGGTGCAGGAACCATGCGGCGGTAAAGGCGGCAAATGTCATTGTCCGCCCTCCTTGCGCGTCGCATCGATATCGGGCGCATCCACGGCCTTCATGCCCACCACATGATAGCCTGCATCGACATGCAGATTTTCGCCCGTCGTGCCCGACCCCAGGTCCGACAGCAGATAAAGGGCCGCCTTGCCCACCTCTTCCTGCGTCACGTTGCGCCGCAGGGGCGAATTCAGCTCGTTCCATTTCATGATATAGCGGAAATCGCCGATGCCACTGGCCGCCAGCGTCTTGATCGGGCCGGCCGAGATTGCATTCACGCGAATGCCATCCTTGCCCAGATCCTCGGCCAGATACTTGACGCTCGCCTCAAGTGCGGCCTTGGCGACCCCCATCACGTTATAATGCGGCATCACCTTTTCCGCGCCGAAATAGGTGAGCGTCAGCAGGCTGCCCCCCGGGCCCATCATAGCCGATGCCCGCTGGCAGACGGCGGTAAAGGAATAGACCGAGATATCCATCGTCATGCGGAAATTCGCCGCCGACGTATCCACGTACCGTCCGCGCAATTCGTTCTTGTCGGAAAACCCGATGGCATGCACCACGAAATCCAGATGCCCCCAGACGGATTTCAGATGCGCGAACAGTGCGTCCAGCGTCGCCTCATCAGCCACATCGCATTCATACATTTCCGTCGCACCGATGGTGGCCATCAATGGCTCCACCCGTTTTTTCAGCGCCTCACCCTGATACGAGAACGCGAGTTCCGCCCCCGCATCGGCGCAGGCTTTGGCAATGCCCCAGGCAATCGACTTGTCATTGGCCAGGCCCATGATCAGGCCCCGCTTGCCCTTCAGAAGTCCTGTTGACATATCCCGTCCCCCGCCCACTTTGGTTCTTGACGCATGGTGTAGGCGAAGTGTCGCGCTGCATCAAGCCGCCCCCCGACAGCCATGCGGGTGCCGGCCCAGGAAAGGAATGACCATGGATGCAAGTCCCGAAGGCCCCGATCGCAGCGGCATTTTTGCAGGTGATGACCCGTTCAAGATTGCACAAAGCTGGCTGGCCGAGGCTGAGGCGTCTGAACCCAACGATCCGAATGCGATTGCCCTTGCCACCGTGGATGCGGATGGCCTGCCCAATGTGCGCATGGTGCTGCTGAAGGAAATCGAGGCGCAGGCGTTCGTCTTCTACACCAATTACACCAGCAAAAAGGCGGTCGAGATCGAAGGCGCTGGCAAGGCGGCGTTCGTTCTGCACTGGAAATCCCTGCGCCGCCAGATCCGCGTGCGCGGCATCGTCAGCCGAGAAGAAGGCGCGCAGGCGGATGCCTATTACGCCTCGCGCAGCCTGAAATCCCGGCTCGGGGCCTGGGCGTCGGATCAATCCAAACCCCTGTCATCGCGGGGTGCTTTGGTCGCCGAAGTCGCGCGTCAGACGGCCAAACACGGCCTCAATCCCCCCCGTCCGCCGTTCTGGGGCGGCTTCCGCATCCTGCCGGTTGAGATCGAATTCTGGGCTGACGGGCCGTTCCGCCTGCATGACCGGTTCCGCTGGATGCGCGAGAACCCGCATGATCCTTGGAATATCACGCGTCTAAACCCTTGACACCGGCGCGCCGAATTCAGACATAACGCACTCGGTTGCTTTCCGTGCGCGTCAAGACGCGCGGCAAAGGGTTCGTCCCCCGAGTGGGGGCGCACACGATTTCCGGGCCGTATGCCCTTAACTAAACGCAGCAACTGTGACACACTCGCTGCGGTGGGCTTAATCTGGGGAAGCGGCTCTCGCCATGGAAGACGAAATTCAGGACATGCCGGTTGTGCATGGCCAGGTGAAATGGTTTGACCCGGTCAAAGGGTTTGGCTTTATTGTTGGTGACGAGGCAGGATCGGACATCTTGCTTCATGCCAATGTTTTGCGCAATTTCGGGCAAAGCTCGGTTGCGGATGGTGCAAAGATAACGGTGCGTGTGCAAAAGACGGCACGCGGGGTGCAAGCGGTTGAAGTGGTGATGATTGAGGCGCCTGCACATGTGCATTTTCCGCTGGGGGAGGATTCCGATGCGGCCACGCCCGAGGCGATCGCCGCCCAGCCGTTGGAGCCTGCGCGCGTGAAATGGTTCGACAAGGGCAAGGGTTTCGGCTTTGCCAATGTGTTTGGCCGCACCGAAGACGTATTCATCCATATCGAAGTGCTGCGTCAGTCCGGCTTTGCCGACCTGCAGCCGGGCGAGGCGGTGTGTCTGCGGATACTCGAAGGGAAGCGTGGCCGCATGGCCGTTCAGGTGGTGTCATGGGAATCGGCCGCGCGGCAATAGTTCTTTGTGTTCTGGCAGGTACGGCCCAGGCTGACTGCCGCCCCGACACGCTAGAGGTGCGGGGGCAGGGCGGTGTCACCCGCTTTTCCGTCGAAGTGGCCGACAGCAATGCGGAACGCAGCGAAGGCCTGATGTTCCGCGAAAGCATGCCAGCGGCCGCAGGCATGCTGTTTGTCTATGGCAGCCCGCGTCGCGCCTCATTCTGGATGAAAGACACGCTGATCCCGCTGGATATGCTCTTTGCGGATGAGACAGGCGTCGTCACCCGCGTCCATGAAAATGCCATCCCGCAGGACCGCACGCCCATTGACGGCGGGTCAGGCGTGCAGTTCGTGCTGGAAATCAACGGCGGTCTTGCCCGCAGGCTGGGCATTACCGAAGGTGCAGCGCTGCGCCATCCGGCGATTGATCAGTCCATCGCGGCATTTCCCTGCACCCTTGAAGAGGCCCTTTCCATTCCCCCGTGATGTCTGCTATGTGCGCGGCAGTCGGGGCGTAGCGCAGTCTGGTAGCGCGACGGTTTTGGGTACCGTAGGTCGAGAGTTCGAATCCCTCCGCCCCGACCACATCACCTTGTTTCATTCTGCGAACAGCGCCATATCTGGCGCATGGACGCTGCATCCCCCCTTATCGCCTTCAACAACACCTACGCCCGCGATCTGCCTGGCACCTTCATCGCCCAATCCCCCGCCAAGGCTCCGGCCCCCCGTTTGTTGCGCCTGAACCGCGCGCTCGCGATTGAGCTTGGCATTGATCCCGACCGTCTGGAACAGCAGGCGGCGATGATCTTTTCGGGTGCGGCCCTGCCCGAAGGTGCGGCACCCATTGCCCAGGCCTATGCGGGCCACCAGTTCGGCGGCTTTTCCCCGCAACTCGGGGACGGCCGCGCCCTGCTGCTGGGCGAGGTGATTGACAGCACGGGCCAGCGCCGCGATATCGCCCTCAAAGGCTCTGGCCTGACCCCGTTTTCACGCGGTGGCGATGGTAAGGCGGCCATCGGCCCCGTCCTGCGCGAATACCTGATCGGTGAGGCGATGCATGCCCTGGGCGTGCCCACCACCCGCGCCCTTGCCGCCGTGGCCACGGGCGATGTCGTCTACCGCGAGGCCCCCTTGCCCGGTGCCGTTCTGACTCGTGTCGCGGCCAGCTATATCCGCGTGGGCACATTCCAGTTCTTTGCCGCGCGCGGGGATACGGCAAGGGTCAAGACACTCGCCGATTACACCATCGCGCGCCACGATCCGGGTGCCGCAAGCGCCGCCAACCCCTATCTCGCCCTGTTCGATGGCGTCATCGCCCGCCAGTGCCGCCTGATCGCCGGGTGGATGGGGCTGGGCTTCATCCACGGCGTGATGAACACTGATAACATGACCCTGTCGGGTGAAACGATCGACTACGGCCCCTGCGCCTTTATGGAAGGCTACGCCCCCGGAACGGTCTTTTCCTCGATCGATCAGACCGGGCGCTATGCCTATGCCAACCAGCCCCTGATCCTGGGCTGGAACCTTGCGCGGCTGGCCGAAACCCTGTTGCCGCTGTTTGACGCGGATGAAACCCGCGCCGTCGATCTGGCCAATGACCGACTGACCGCGATTGCGGGCCAGTACCGCGCCGCATGGGTTGATGTGATGCGCGCGAAACTTGGCCTCGATGGCACGGATGACGCCGATGGTGCGCTTGCCGATGATCTGCTGGCGGCCATGACAGGGCAGGGGGCCGACTGGACCCTGACCTTCCGCCGCCTTGCCGACGCCACCATGGGCGACACCGCAACCCTCGCCCCGTTGTTCAAAGATTCCACGGCCCTGAAAATCTGGCTGCCCCGTTGGCAGGCGCGCCTCGCGCCGGATGCGCAGGCCCGGATGAACAGGACGAACCCCGCCGTTATTCCGCGCAATCACCTGGTTGAAGATGCGCTTGTTGCGGCAACCGAAGGCGATATGGTCCCGTTCGACCGGCTGCTGGCCGAGATCACCGATCCCTTCGCCGAGACGCACTTCAACGAACGCTACACCCTGCCTGCGCCACAGGGGCTGGCCCCCTATGTCACTTATTGCGGCACCTGAAATCGCAGGGGAAATCTGGAGGCGGGTACCGGAATCGAACCGGTCTACTCGGATTTGCAATCCGGTGCATAGCCTGCCTGCCCACCCGCCGAGCCACAGATGACGGGGAGATAAGTCAAAGCCTGCGCCAATGCAAGGCCTGTCGGGCCGCGCTGAGACACGGTCGATCACCGCGCTGATTGACGTACCTCAGCATCCAGCCGATACTACACCACAAAACCGGAGGGGACTGGTGCGGCCGACCGTTATTGATATCGCGCGCGAAGCGGGGGTCAGCCTTGCAACCGTTGACCGCGTCTTGAACGCCCGTCCCGGCGTGCGTGAAAAAACCGTTCTCGCGGTCAATGATGCCATCACCCGGCTTGGCTATGTGCGCAATGTCGCGGCAGCCAACCTCGCCCGTCAGCGGCTGTACCGGTTTGTCTTCGTGCTGCCCGATGTGCAAAGTCAGTTCCTGCAAGCCCTGCGCATGGCGATCACCGAGGTTGCGCGCGGCCCTGTGGGCGAGGCCAGCGAGGTGCTGATCCTGACTGTGCCGCCGCGCGATCCGCATGCCCTCGTGCTCGCGGTCGAAGCCTGCCTTGACCTGCCGCTGGATGGCTGCGCGATCATGGCCAACGAAACCCCCGAAGTGCGCGATCTGGTGGTGCGGCTGAAGGCGCAGGGCACCGCTGTCGTCTCGCTGATCACGGATCAGCCGCAGGCCCCGCGCGATCATTTCGTCGGCATCGACAACGTCGCCGCAGGCCGCACGGCGGGGGTCCTGCTGGGCCGCTTTGCGGGGCCTGCCCCAGGCAAAGTCGCTGTCGTCGTCAGTTCCATGCTGGCCCGCGACATGGTTGATCGCCGCTTCGGCCTTGATCTTGTGCTGGCAGAACGGTTTCCGCATCTGCAGTCGCTGCCCTCGCTCGAAGGACATGATGACCGCGATCTGACCGAACGTGTGCTCAGCGCCTGCCTTGCCGCGCAGGATCAGGTCGTGGCGGTCTATACTGCGGGGGCGGGGACGCGCGGCGTTACCGATGCGTTGCGCAAAGCGGGCCTCGCGGGCAAGGTCGTCGTCGTGGCGCATGAGCTGACGGGTCACACGCGCGAGGCGCTGCTTGACGGTACCATTCACGCGGTCATTTCACAGGATGCAGGCCATCTTGCGCGCTCGGCCCTGCGCGTGCTGCGCGCCCGGATCGACCGTCTTGCCATCGACGAAGGGCAGGAACGGATTCGCATCGACATCCTGATCCGCGAAAATCTGCCGCCCGAAACGCCCTGATCAAAGCGTCAAACCGCCTTCAAAACGGTTTGAACAAGGTGTTTCCGTGAAATGAGGTACGTCCCTCAAAAATCTGTTGCAAGGCCCATGTTCCGCCTCTAATGTACCCTCAATCCAAAACGTGTGGGGATTCGCCCCGCCATCATTTTGCAACTGGGAGGAAGACATGAAAGCACGTTATCTTGCCGCGTCTGCGGCAATGGCGCTTGTTCTGGGGGCTGCATCCGGTGCCCGCGCCGAAGGGGAGCTGACGCTCTGCTGGGCGGCATGGGACCCGGCGAACGCTCTGGTCGAGCTGTCCAAGGAATTCGAGGAACAATCCGGCACCAAGATGAATTTCGAATTCATTCCATGGCCCAACTTTGCCGACCGCATGCTGAACGAGCTGAACTCCGGTGGTCAGCTATGCGATCTGCTGATCGGCGACAGTCAGTGGATCGGCGGCGGCGCCGAAAACGGCCACTACGTCAAACTGAACGATTTCTTCGATGCCAATGGCATCAGTATGGATGATTTCGCCCCGGCCACCGTTTACGCCTATTCAACCTGGCCCAAGGGGACCGAGAACTACTATGCGCTGCCTGCCATGGGTGACGCCAACGGCTGGTTCTACCGCAAGGACTGGTTCGCCCGTCCGGAGCTGCAAGAGGCATTTCAGGCCGAATATGGCCGCCCTCTGGCCGAACCCAAGACGCAGCTGGAACTGCGCGATATCGCAAAGTTCTTCCAGGGCCGCGAAATTGATGGCCAGACCGTCTATGGCGCGTCGATCTTTACCGAACGCGGATCCGAAGGCATCACCATGGGCATCACCGGCGCACTCTATGCCTGGGGCTTCAAGTACGAAAACACGCCGGGTTCCTATGACATGGAAGGGGCCGTCAACTCCCCCGCCGCAGTGGAGGCGCTGGAGTTCTACAAGTCGCTCTATGATTGCTGCACACCACCCGGCTATACCAATGCCTATATGACGGAATCGCTGGATGCGTTCAAATCCGGTCAGGTCGCCATGGCGATGAACTGGTTCGCCTTCTTCCCGGGCCTTTATGCCGATCCCAATACCGGGGGCGACAAGATCGACTTCTTCGTGAATCCCGGCCAGAACGTGCAGGGCTCCACCTTGGGTGGGCAGGGCATTTCCGTGGTCAGCTATTCCGACAATCAGGAAGGCGCGCTTGAGTATATCAAGTGGTTTGCCCAGCCCGATGTGCAGGCCAAATGGTGGGCGCTTGGCGGCTATTCCGCACATAATGCCGTGCTGAATGACCCGGGCTTTGCCACCAGCCAGCCCTTCGCGGGTGACTTCCTTGAGGCTATGGCGAACGTGCAGGACTTCTGGCAGGAACCGGCCTATGCGGAATTGCTGCTGGCGATGCAGGAACGCATGCACAACTACGTGGTCGCAGGCGAAGGCACTGCACAAGAGGCGCTGGATGGTCTGGTCGCAGACTGGACCGAAGTGTTCAAAGAAGAAGGCAAGCTCTGATGCCGTTTTGACCCCCGGCATCGCCGGGGGTCATCCCTTCCCCTGACCGGGGATCTGTCCCCGAAAACCAGTTCCGCACGACCCGCAGAGGAGCCCCTGCGCCCATGACCCATTCCGCAATGGATGCCGCTGCCCGGGCGACGCCGCCCAACATCGCCCGCCGCATCAGGGGCCTGTCTGACCGCACCATCGCCTGGCTGTTCGTCGCCCCCACGATTTTTCTGCTGCTTGCGATCAACATCTTTCCGCTGATCTGGACAGTCTATCTGTCATTCACCAACTACCGCGCCAACCGGCCCAACAAGGCCGTCGAATGGGTGGGCTTTGAGAATTATCAGAATATCCTGACCGATGACGGCATCTGGGCCAATATGCAGGCCACCGCGCATTTCCTGTTCTGGACCATCGTGTTTCAAGTGCTGATCGGTTTCACCCTCGCCTGGCTCATCAACAAGAAATTCAAGGGCAATGATCTTTGGACCACCCTGATCGTGCTGCCGATGATGCTGTCGCCCGCCGTGGTTGGCAATTTCTGGACCTTCCTCTACCAGCCGCAGATCGGCCTTTTCAACTATGCCGTTGAATTTCTGACCGGCACCCCCGCCTCCAGCTTTGAGATGCTGGGCACCACGACCCTTGCCCCCTGGGCCATCGTTATCGTGGACACATGGATGTGGACGCCCTTCGTGATGCTGATCTGCCTTGCGGGCCTGCGCTCCATCCCCGACTACATCTATGAGGCGGCGGAGGTCGACCGCGCCAGCAAATGGCGGCAGTTCTGGACGATCACGATCCCGATGGTGCTGCCGTTCCTGATGCTCGCCGTGCTGTTCCGGGGGATCGAGAACTTCAAGATGTTCGATCTGGTGGTGCAGTTGACGGGCGGCGGCCCCGGCTCCGTCACCGAACTCGCATCCATCAACCTCAAGCGTGAAGCGTTCGAAAAATGGCGCACGGGTTACTCATCCGCCTATGCCATCATCCTGTTCGTCACCGTGTTTGGCCTGGCCAGCATCTATGTCAAAGCCCTGAACAAAGTGAAGGAACGGTGATGACGATCCCCTTCATCTCTTGCGTCGCCCCCCACCCCCAACCCGTCCCCACGAGGGGGAGGGGAGGCACCCCGGACCTGTGTGGTGCCAATATTGATAGAACAGAGAACCTCCCTCCCCCCTCTGTGGGGGAAGGATGGGGTGGGGGGGGCCAACCCGAGACCTTTGATCATCACCAGACAATCGGGGCCGCAGCATGAGCGCTTATTCCATCACCGAACCCACGCTGCGCGCCAAATGGGTCGCAGGCAGCATCGTCGTGCTTTACGCGCTGATCACCCTGCTGCCGCTTGTCTGGATCGTACTGACCGGCTTCAAGACTCCGCCTGACAGCATCAGCTATCCCCCGAAGGTGATCTTCTCGCCCTCAATGGAAGGCTATGTGAACCTGTTCACCACCCGCTCGCGCATCGCCGCCGATGACCTTGCCGCCCTGCCGCCGCCGGAAACCTGGTACGACCAGATCGTTCGCGACCGCGACATGGTCATCGTCGGGCCGTCCAAGTTCGGCGAGCGGTTCCTGAATTCCGTCATCATCGGCTTCGGCTCCACCGCGCTGTCGATCATCCTCGGCACGCTCGCCGCCTATGCCTTCAGCCGCTTTCGCGTGCCGCTGAAGGACGACCTTCTGTTCTTCATCCTCTCCACCCGGATGATGCCGCCCATTGCTGTCGCCATCCCGATTTTCCTCATGTACCGCAGCCTTGGCCTGTCGGACACGCATCTCGGCATGATCCTGCTCTATACCGGCGTCAACATCAGCCTTGCCGTCTGGCTGCTGAAAGGCTTCATCGACGAGATCCCCCGTGAATATGAAGAGGCCGCCCTGATCGACGGCTACACCCGCTTTCAGGCCTTCCGCAAAGTCGTGCTGCCACAGGCCGCCACCGGCATCGCCTCCACCGCGATCTTCTGTCTGATTTTCGCCTGGAACGAATATGCCTTCGCCGTGCTGCTCACCTCCGGCACGGCCCAGACCGCCCCGCCGTTCATCCCCACCATCATCGGGGTCGGCGGGCAGGACTGGCCCGCCGTGGGGGCAGGCGTCACGCTGTTCCTGCTGCCGGTCATGATTTTCACCATCCTGTTGCGCAAACACCTGTTGCGCGGGATCACATTCGGGGCGGTGCGCAAATGACAAACTTTCTGTCCGGCCTTCTTCGCCTGCGCCGCGGCCCATGGGAAAATCTGGCCAGCGTCCTGATCGGCCTTGGCGTGCTGATGCTGATGCAGCCCTTCGTCCTCTGGGCCTTCACCTACAGCTTCATTGTCACCCTGATCGGCACCGTGATGTTCATCATCACCAGCCATTTCCCGGAGTAGCCTCGTGGCCGAAATCATCATCCGCAATCTGCGCAAGGAATTCGGGGCCTTTACTGCCGTGCAGGATTCCTCATTCACCATTGGTGACGGCGAATTCTTCATGTTGCTCGGCCCTTCGGGCTGCGGCAAGACCACCACATTGCGCATGATCGCGGGGTTGGAACTGCCCACCGCAGGCGAGATTTTCATTGACGGCGAAGAGGTCAGCCAAAAGCCTGCCAGCCAGCGTGACATCGCCTTCGTGTTCCAGATGTTCGCCCTTTATCCGCATATGAACGTGCGTCGCAACATCAGCTATCCCCTTGTCTCCCAAGGGCTTCCACCCGCCCAGGTCAAGACCAAGGTGGCCGAGGTTGCGCGCATTCTGGGCATTGAGTCCATCCTTGACAAACCCGTCGGCGGCCTGTCCGGCGGTGACCGCCAGCGCGTCGCCCTTGGCCGCGCCATCGTACGCGACCCCAAGGCCTTCATGATGGATGAACCCTTGGGCGCACTCGATGCCGAATTCCGCGAACACATGTCCGAGGAACTGCGCGCCCTGCATGACCGGATGGGGGCCACCACCGTCTATGTGACGCATGATCAGCTGGAGGCGATGCAGATGGGCGACAAGATCGTGGTGATGAACCACGGCGTCGTCGAACAGTTCGGTGTGCCGCAGGACATCTACGATCATCCCGCAACCCTGTTTGTCGCCGATTTCATCGGTTCGCCGTCGATGAATTTCCTGCGCTATGACGGGGCCGTCAGGGCAGGGGACACGACCGTCTCTCTGGGCGGCGTCACCATGCGCACCCCTGAAATTCAGGCCGATGCTGCCCCCGGCCCCCGCGTGTTTGGCGTCCGCCCCGAACATGTGCGCCTGACCGATTCAGGTGCCTACCGGGGGAAAATCGAGGCGTCCGAATACCTTGGTACCACGCAGATCATCACCCTGTCGTCATCCTGCGGCAGTCTGAAGGCCCGCGTGCCATCGGGTCAGGTGGCGAAACTGGGAGAGGTTGTGGGGCTGGAGTTCAACCCTGCGACAATCTCGATCTTTGACGAAATCACGGGCCGCGCGCTGCGCAGCGCCGCAAACGCACGGGTGCTGCATGGCTGAGGTCCGGCTGTCCAATCTGTCAAAGTCCTTCGGTGCGACCAAGGCGCTGTCGGACGTGACAATGACCATCCCCGATGGCGCATTCGTCGTGCTCCTCGGCCCCACCGGGGCGGGCAAGACCACCACCTTGCGCTTGATCGCCGGGCTTGACCGCCCTGATGCAGGGGATGTGCAGATCGCCGGGGCCAGCGTGCTGGGCGATACACCCGCGCAGCGCGATGTTGCAATGGTGTTCCAGCAATACTCGCTGTACCCGCATATGTCGGTGCGTGACAACCTTGCTTTCCCGCTGCGCAGCCCAGTTCTGAATCTGCCGGAAGCTGAAATTGACAGACAAATCAATGCAGTCGCGGGCGTTCTTCGGATATCGCATAAATTGGATAACAAGGCGACTCAGCTGTCGGGGGGCGAGATGCAGCGCGTCTCGATCGGGCGCGCCCTCGTGCGCAATCCGCGCATCTACCTGATGGATGAACCCCTGTCGTCGCTGGATGCAAAACTGCGTGCCGAACTCAGGATCGAGCTGAAACGCATCCATGCCGAAATGGGGGCCACATTCCTGTATGTGACCCATGATCAGATCGAGGCGATGACGATGGCCACCCATGTCGGTGTGCTGGATGCCGGGCGTCTTGTGCAATTCGGTACGCCGCGTGACATCTATGACAACCCGCACAACATCTATGTCGCCACCCGTCTGGGCCAGCCGCGCATCAATATCCTGCCCGCGACCGCCTTTGGGCAGGCCCCCCAAACTGCCGCACATATCGGTCTGCGGCCCGAACATATCGCTGTTGGGGACGGGCAGGCGGCCACGATCCGCCGCGTGGAACGTCTGGGCGATCAGACCCGTCTGCATCTTGTGATGGGCAGCCATGACCTCATCACCCTGACCGACGCACACACAAGTCACAGCGCCGGCGAAACCGTACACATCCGCCCTGCAAACCCCTTGTGGTTTGACGCGGCGGGCCAGCGCATCGCCTGAACAACACCGCGTAAGGAGCTGATCATGAAGCAATTCATCAATGCTAAAGAAACCCTCGTGACCGAGGCGATTGATGGCTTGATCCGCACATCGGGCGGGCGTCTGGCGCGGCTGGATGGCTATCCGCATATCAAGGTCGTCCTGCGGACCGACTGGGACAAATCACGCGTCGCCCTCGTCTCGGGTGGCGGGTCCGGGCATGAACCCAGCCACGCGGGCTTTGTAGGCCAGGGCATGCTGACGGCGGCGGTGTGCGGCGAGGTGTTTGCCAGCCCCTCAGTCGATGCCGTGCTCGCGGGCATTCTGGCCGTCACCGGCAAGGCGGGGTGCCTCTTGATCGTCAAGAACTACACGGGCGACCGGTTGAATTTCGGCCTTGCTGCCGAACGCGCCCGTGCTTTCGGGCTGAAGGTCAGCATGGTGATCGTCGATGACGATATCGCCCTGCCGCATCTGCCGCAGGCGCGGGGCGTTGCGGGCACGCTTTTTGTGCACAAGATCGCAGGGGCGATGGCCGAGGCCGGGGCCGACCTTGATGCCGTGACCGGGGCTGCGCAGAAGGTGATCGCGGGCGCCGTCAGCATCGGCATGTCGCTGGATACCTGCACCGTCCCCGGCAGCCCCAAGGAAGACCGCATCAGTGACGGCAAGGCCGAACTTGGCCTTGGCATCCATGGCGAGGCGGGCGTGCAGCAGGTCGACTTCACCGGGGCCCGCGCCGCCATGGCCATGGTCGTTGATAAACTACTGCCCCATGTCAGTGGTGCGGACAATGTCGCGCTTCTGAACAACCTTGGCGGCGCGACCCCGCTTGAAATGTCGGTGCTGGCCGAAGAGTTGGCCCGCTCCCCCCTTGGTCCGCATCTGAAATGGATAATCGGGCCTGCAGCCCTGATGACATCGCTGGATATGCAGGGCTTTTCCGTCTCGCTGTTGCCCGTCACGCCCACCGAAGTAACCGCGCTTGCTGCCCCCGTGGCCCCGTCCGCCTGGCCTGGCCTGCAGGGCCTGGTGGCGATCCCCATCAAACCCCTGCCGGATGGGTTGGCCCCGATCAGGGCGCTGGCCTCGGCCCATCCCGGACGGCGCGCACTGATCGAGCGGTGCTGTGCGGCCCTGATTGCTGCGGAACGCGACCTGAACGCCCTCGATGCGAAATCCGGCGACGGCGATACCGGATCAACCCTCGCAACCGCCGCTCGCGCGCTGGTCAAGGCGCTGGATGCCCTGCCGCTGGCCGACATCACCCAAGCCTACCGCGCCATCGGTAATGAGCTTAGCCAGACCATGGGCGGCTCGTCCGGCGTGCTGCTGGCCATCTTCTTTGCCGCTGCGGGCGATGCCAGTGCGTCGGGCAAAAGCTGGATCGCCGCATTGCAGGCGGGCCTGCAGCGCGTGATGCAGGTGGGCGGGGCCGAACCCGGCCACCGCACCATGATCGATGCATTGGCCCCCGCCCTTGCCGCCCTGTCGGGCGGTATCGATGCCGCCGCCCGCGCCGCGCGCAGCGGGGCCGACGCCACCGCGAAAATGACAAAGGCCAAGGCCGGGCGCGCCAGCTATCTGTCCGAAGACAAACTCTCCGGCCATAACGATCCCGGTGCCGAAGGCGTCGCCCGCCTGTTTGAACATCTGGTCACCGCCTGATCCTTTGACAAAGCCCCCGTTTGCCGCTTTGCTGCTGCAGACGGGGGGATCATGACACCGACGGATCGCGTAAAGGCGCTGCCCATCTGGCGCGGGACGCCGCAAGTGGCCCCCTTGCCCGGCGGCATCACCAACCAGAATTTCGTGGTCACCGATGCGCGCGGCAAATCCGTCGTCCGCATCGGCGGCGACATCCCCGTGCATCACATCTTCCGCGCCACCGAACTGGCCGCATCGCGTGCCGCCCATGCCGCAGGCATCTCGCCCGCCGTCCGCTATCATGCCGATGGTGTGCTGGTGATTGATTTCATCACCGCCCGCACCCTGACCGCCGCCGATCTGTGCGATGACGCCCAGCTTGATGCCGCCCTCGACATCATCACCCGCACGCACCGTGATATCCCCCGCCATCTGCGCGGGCCTGCCCCCCTGTTCTGGGTCTTTCACACCTTGCGCGACTATGCCGCCACCCTGCGCGATGGCGGCAGCCGGCATCTGACCGATGACCTGCTGGCCGATGCGGCGGAACTGGAGGCCGAGGTCGGCCCCGTCGACCTTGTCTTTGGCCATAATGACCTTCTGCCCGCCAACTTCCTGCATGATGGCACCCGCATGTGGCTGATTGATTGGGAATATGCGGGCTTCAACTCTTCCCTCTTCGATCTCGGTGCCATCGCCAATGCGGGCCTCACCCATGCACAGGAATCCCGCATGCTGCGCACTTACTTCAATCGCCCCCCCAGTGCCGCCCTCTGGCACCGCTACCGCGCGATGAAAGCCGCGAGTGCATTGCGTGAGGCGATGTGGTCCATGGTGCAGGAAGTGCATTCCGATCTGCCTGTTGACTTTGCCGCCTATACCACCACCAACCTTGCCACCTACCGCGCGGCGTTCGACGCCTTCCGCCATCCGTAAGAGAGCCCCCATGTCCGACCTGCCCACCACCGCCCGCGCCGTCATCATCGGCGGTGGCATCATCGGTTGCTCTGTCGCCTATCACCTCGGAAAGCTTGGCTGGACCGATACTGTCCTATTGGAACGCAAGAAACTCACCTCCGGAACCACTTTCCACGCTGCAGGGCTGGTGGGTCAGTTAAGAACATCCGCCAACATCACGCAATTGCTGGGCTATTCGGTTGATCTGTATAAGCGGCTGGAATCCGAAACGGGCCTGAACACCGGCTGGAAGATGAACGGCGGACTGCGCCTTGCCTGCAATGCCGAACGCTGGACGGAAGTGAAACGCCAGGCCACCACCGCGCATTCCTTCGGCCTTGAAATGCACCTGCTGACCCCGAAAGAGGCGCAGGACCTGTGGCCCCTGATGACCATCGACGATCTGGTGGGTGCGGCTTACCTTCCGACCGACGGGCAGGCGAACCCGTCTGACATCACGCAAAGCCTCGCCAAGGGGGCCCGGATGGCGGGGGTGAAAATCTTCGAAGATACGCCAGTGACCCGCATCATTGTGGACGCAGGCCGCATCACCGGGGTCGAAACGCCGGATGGCACCATCCAGTGCGAAAAGGTCATTCTCTGTGCGGGTCAATGGACCCGAACCCTGGCCGCCACCGTGGGCGTCAATGTGCCGCTGGTATCGGTCGAACATCAGTACATGGTCACCGAAGCCATTCCGGGTGTCACGTCCACCCTGCCCACATTGCGCGACCCGGACAGGCTGACTTACTGGAAAGAGGAGGTCGGCGGTCTGGTCTGGGGCGGGTATGAGCCGAACCCCAAACCCTGGGCCACGAAGACGAAGGGTATCCCCGAAGGCTTCCATTTCGAACTGCTGACCTCAGATTTCGACCATTACAGCCAATTCATGGAGGATGCGATTGCCCGCGTCCCCGCTTTGGAACACGCGGGCGTCAAGCAGCTGATCAACGGCCCGGAAAGCTTTACCCCCGACGGCAATTTCATCCTGGGTGAGGCACCGGAACTGCGCAATCTGTTCGTGGGCGCAGGCTTCAACGCCTTTGGCATCGCCTCGGGTGGCGGGGCCGGGATGGCGCTGGCTGAATGGGTCGTGCAGGGGGCCGCCCCGTTTGATCTGTGGCCCGTCGACATCCGCCGCTTTGGTGCTGTGCATCGCAGCACCGACTGGGTCCGTACCCGCACGGCGGAGGCTTATGGCAAACATTACACCATCGCCTGGCCGGGGGAGGAGATGCGTTCCATGCGCCCCACCCGCCGCTCGCCGCTTTACGCGCATCTGCAGGCGGCAGGGGCCTGTTTCGGTGAAAAGCTGGGCTGGGAACGCCCCAACTGGTTTGCGGCCAATGGTGAAGACCCGGTTGACCGCTATTCCTACGGCCGCCCCGGCTGGTTCGATGCGGTTGCGCGTGAACACCACGCCGCCCGTAACGCGGCGGTGCTGATCGACCAGACCAGCTTTGCCAAGTTCATCCTGAAAGGCCCCGATGCCGCCCGTGCGCTGTCATGGATCGCCGCCGGAAACATTGACCGCCCCGTGGGCAGCCTGACCTACACGCAGATGCTGAACGCCAGGGGCGGCATCGAATGCGATCTGACCGTTGTCCGCACCGCCCATGATTCCTTCTACATGGTCACCGGCACCGGCTTTGCCACCCATGATTTCGACTGGATCGCGCGCAACATACCCGTTGGTGCCAATGCGCAACTGACCGATGTCACCTCTGCCTCATCCGTTCTATCGCTGATGGGGCCGAACGCCCGCACGATCCTGTCGCGCGCGTGCCCTGATGACCTGACCAATGATGCCTTCCCCTTTGCCACCGCCCGCAACATCAGCATCGCAGGCTGCCCGTTGCTGGCCCTGCGCGTCACCTATGTCGGCGAACTGGGGTGGGAGCTGCATCTTCCCACCGATATGGCCGTGACGGTCTACGCGGCACTGATGCAGGCGGGGGCCGACCTTGGCCTTGTCAACGCAGGCTACCGCGCGATTGAAACGCTTCGGCTTGAAAAGGGCTATCGCGCATGGGGGGCAGACATCGGCCCGGATCATACCCCGGTCGAGGCGGGTCTGGGATGGGCGGTCAAGATGAAATCGGGCCTGCCGTTCCTTGGGCGCGACGCGATTGCCGCACAACTGGCAGGCGGGGTGAAGAAACGCCTCGCCGCTTTCACCGTGGATGATCCGGATGTCGTCCTCCTGGGGCGCGAGACGATCTACCGCGATGGTCAGCGGGTTGGTTGGCTGTCATCCGGCGGCTATGGCCATACCATCGGCAAGCCTATTGGCCTCGGCTATATCCGCCACGTGGGTGGCGTGACGCCGGATTTCATCACGGGCGGCACCTATGCGCTGGAGGTGGCATCGACGCGGGTCGCGGCACGGGTGCATCTGGCCCCGCTCTACGATTCCGCCAATCTGCGTGTGAAGATGTGACCATTCCGTAGGATGGGCAATCTGCCCATCGCCCCTCACCCGTTCAGCACGATCACATCCCGCGCCGAAAGGCTGACCTCGGCACTTGATCCCACCGCAGGGGGTGGGCTGTCCGCCCGGTTGAATGTATCCAGTGCCACCGATGCGCCCGCCACGCGCGCGCGCACGCGGATCACCGATCCCATGAAATGCACGTCTTCAATCACCGCAGGCAGCACCACCTCGCGCCCCGCTGCGCGGCCCAGATGCACCGCCTCCGGTCGCAGCGCGATGGCCACACGACCACCCGTCGGTACCGCTGCGGGCAGGGTCATCGCCACCCCGTCCAGGCTGATGCGTCCCTCAGACGCATTCTCAACTTTCGCGTCGAACGTATTGAGAGTCCCCACAAAATTAGCTACAAACTTCGTCGCCGGGCGGTTATATACCTCAAACGGTGTGCCCACCTGTTCCGCAATCCCGCCGTTCATCACCACGATCCGGTCGGACATCGACAGCGCCTCTTCCTGATCATGCGTCACGAAAATCGTGGTGATCCCCAGCCTGCGCTGAATCTCGCGGATTTCCATGCGCAGGCTGACCCTGATCTTGGCGTCCAGCGCCGACAGCGGCTCATCCAGCAGCAACACCTGCGGGCGCACCGCCAAGGCCCGCGCCAGCGCCACCCGCTGCTGCTGCCCCCCCGACAACTGGAACGGAAACCTTGCGCCAAGATCAGGAAGCCCAATCAGATCAAGCATTTCCGTCACGCGGCTGTCGATCTCGGCGCGCGGCAGACCCTTGACTTTCATGCCAAAGGCGACGTTCTGCGCCACCGTCAGGTTGGGAAACAGCGCATAGGCCTGAAACACCATTCCGATGTTGCGCTGATTGGGCCGCAGGCCCACCACATCCTTGCCGTCAATCCGGATCGCGCCCTGCGACGGTGTCTCGAACCCTGCCACCATGCGCAGCACCGTCGTCTTCCCACAACCCGATGGCCCCAGCAGCGACACGAACTCGCCCTTCGCGATGTCCAGATCAAAATCCTTGACCACCCTGTTGGACCCAAAGGATTTTTCCAGATGCGAGATGGTCAGGAATGTCATGCCATGGCCCTTGTATGCTTGGAAAATCGGGTGATCAACTGAATCAGCCCCATGCAGGCCCAGGTGATGGCAAATGTCATGACTGCCAAAGCCGATGGCTCGTACGCCTTGTTCGCCCCGATCCAAACCAGATACGGACCAAAAGCCGGGCGATCCAGCAGGGCCGACATGACATATTCACCGATCACGATAGCAAACGTCAGAAACGCCCCCGACAGCACCGCAACCAGCACATTCGGTAGAATAACCCGCCAGATGATCGTGACCCATCCCGCACCGAGGCTCTGGGCCGCTTCGGTCAAGGTGGCAATATCAATCGCCCGCAGACCCGTATCAACCGCCCGGTACATATACGGCAGGGCGAGCACGGCATAACCAAAGGTCAACAGCACGTTCGTGCCCATTGCCGTCCCCGTAAACGGCAACCATGATGATGTGTTGTATAGCCGGATGTAGCCGAACACGATGACGATCGGCGGAATGACCAGTGGCAATAGCGTAATGAATTCAATGACGGGCCGCATCCTTGGCAGCTTAAGACGCACCCAATAGGCAGTGGGAACGATCAACAGCACCCCAAGAAGGATGGTGCAGATCGACAAGGCAACGGAATACAGGAATGTCTGCTGAAACTGCGGATCATTCAGGACGGATGTATAGGCATCAAACGAATACTCACCTCGCCGCTTGCGCAGTGAAAACTCGAACATCCCGATCAGGGGCACGACAAAATAGATCAGCCCTGCAATGAATGCGGCATATGACCAAAAACGCGTCGTCTTCATTTTGACCACCGTTCAGAACGGACGCGCAATACGATGTAAATCAGATTGGTGATCCCCGTGACCACGATCATGCCGAAGGCAATCGCATAGCCCAGCTGCGGATCCTGCAGAACGTCACCCCTGATCTGGTTGAACAATACGATGGGTACGATGGCCAGTTGCGATCCCGTCAACGCCACGGCTGTTGCAATCGCGCCAAAGCTGTTGGCAAAGAGCAGAGCCATCGTGCCCAGGATCGACGGCCACAAGACGGGCAGGGCGACCATCCGCCAATACTGAAACCCGCTGGCCCCCATGATGGATGCGGCCTCGCGCCACTCGCGTTTCAGACCGTCCAGGGCCGGCGTGATGATCAGGATCATCAGGGGGATCTGAAAGTACAGATACACCAGAACCAGACCCCAGAAGCTGATAAGGTTAAAGCCCATTCCGTAAAGATTGATGCCGAACCAGTCGCGCAGGATAATCGTCAGAATGCCGACGCGGCCCAAGGTGGCGATGAAGGCGAATGACAACGGCACACCGGCAAAGTTTGAGGCCACCCCCGAAAACGTCAGCATGGGTGCGCGCAGCCATGAAGGCAATCCGCCCAGCGTGACGCCCGCTGCAATCACGAACCCAAGGACACAGCCGATCAGCGCGCTGGCAAAACTCAACTGAATAGAGACCCAGAAGGCCGCGATGATCCGCGGGTTGGTCAGGTTATAAATGTTCTGAAGCGTGAAGGTCCCCGTCTGCGTGCGAAACGCGCCCAGCACGATGTTCAACGTCGGCAGCAGCAGAAACAGAACCGCGAACAAAAGAAATGGCATCACGCCAATCCAGTTTAATGATACTTTGCCGATCTTCGGACGTCCGGGAATAGGATGTACGGTGCGTGCCTGTATTGCGGTATCCATCAACCCATCCAAACAAACAGAGCAGCAGCCCCGGCAGATGCGCCGGGGTTGCCTTGATCTCTCGTGGCTTACTCGACAACGACGCCGACGACAGCGTCCCAGTTCTCGGTCACCACAGCCTTGTGTTCAGCCTGCTGTTCAAGTGTCGGGAACACCGCGTTGGCATAGGCCTCTGCTGGGGGCAGCGCGTCGAGCATTTCCTGCGGAACAACCCCGCGCGCGACCATGTCATTAAAGCGGATCGGATGGCAGTAGCCAGCCAGCCAGCCCAGTTGCCCTTCATCGGAGTACAGATACTCCATCCACAGCTTTGCGGCATTCGGGTGCGGTGCATAGGCGCTGATTGCCTGTACATAGACGCCGGCAACGGTACCCGATGCTGGTACGAACACTTCCACCGGCGGGTTGCCGGCAAGGCCATCACGCCATGCCAGCAGGTTATAGTCCCAGGCCGCCACGATCGGTGTCGCGCCTTGCGCGATGGTTGCTGTGCCGCCCGTAACAGGAACAAAGTTGCCTGCCGCGTTCAGGTCGGCAAAGAACTTCAGCCCGGCTTCGGCCGAGTCTTTGCCAGGTGCCGCACCCGCCGCCATACCGGCTGACATGACTGCTATCAGCGGCTGGTTGCCGTTGCGCGGATCACCCGACAGGGCGACGCTGTTGGCATAATCGGGCTTCAGCAGGTCGGCCCAATCGGCCGGCATGGTTGTGACGAGATCGGTATTCACGGCAATCGCCATCACGCCGTAGTAATCGCCGTACCAGTAACCTTCGGCATCCTTCGCGTCACCTGGGATGGTGTCCCACGTCGCTACTTTGTACGGCTGGATCAGACCTTCTTCTTTAGCCTGCGGGCCGAACGACAGGCCCACATCGATCACGTCAGGGGCTTGGGGACCTGTGTTGTCCCTGTTGGCGCGGATTGCCTCAAGCTCATCCGCCGACCCGGCATCCGGGTTCAACTCGTTCACGGTGATTTCAGGATACTTGGCTTTGAAGCCTTCGATCACCGCACCATAGCCGCACCAGTCATGGGGCAGGGCGATGGTGGTCAACATGCCTTCGGCTTTCGCGGCAGCCTCCAGCTCTTCGAGCGATTGGGCTTGTGCCATTCCACCAGCAACAAGTGCGATCAGGCTTGCACCTGTCGCGATCAGTTTCGTCAGTTTCATGAGGTCTCTCCCCGTTCAAGGTTCTGCGTCGCCCTGCTTGCGGTTCTGCCCAAGACGACCGTGCAGGGCGACTTTGTAACAGTTATGTAACGGCGCGCAGCAAGGTCTGGCAAGCCTCGATAAGCCGCCCGCGTAACGCTTTTGCGACAGCCGACAGCGGCAGTCCGGGGGCCTGCGCATGGGCTCGCGCAGGGGTTGCAGAGCAAGAGTGCAGTATGATCGCTTTCTGTAGGGAATATGGCCTGTTTCCAGAGTGTTCATCTCTTGTTAACCGCTGCCGCGGCAGGGCTTCTGTCAGCCGTCAAACCGCGTCGCCCCGCGCCGCTTTTCATCCACGGGTTGGGTCAGGATGGCGGCCTGATGCGCGCGTTGATCGCAGTTTGCGCGCGGACAGATTCGGCAGTTGATCCCGATCGGCGTCATCCGTGCGCGGGTGACGGTGAACGCTTCGGCATAGCCGATGGATGGCGCATGCTCGATCATGCAACCCAGTGCAACGGCCAGCCGGTTATCCTGGCCGTGCCGTTCGAATGTGGGCCGGTCCACGGTGCGCGAAAACACGAAATACTGTGAATTATCAGGCATTTCCACAAACTGCGGCACGATCTTTCCCGGTGTGCGGAACGATGTGTGCACATCCAGCCGCGGGCAGGCCCCGCCATATTCTGCCAGGTGAAAACCGGTGGCATTGAACCGTTTGGTCACATTGCCGCCCTTGTCGATGCGCATGAAAAAGAACGGCACACCTTGCGCCCCATCACGCTGCATGGTGGTGGCGCGGTGGCAGGCCTGCTCAAAGCTGACGCCAAAGCGTGTCGCCAGATGATCAAGATCATATTTCGTGGCCCGCGCCTCAGACAGGTAGGCGTCGTAGGGCATCAGAACTGCAGCCGCAAAGTAATTCGCAAGCTCCACCCGCAACCGTCCGATGCCGCGCGGATCGGCGATATCAGACCGCGCAATCAGCATGTCGAAAAGCGGACGAAGTTCCAAAAGTCCTGTCATATGAACCAGTTGAAAGATGCGGTTGATGTGATCCAGCGCTTCGGACAAAAGGATTTCGCGCCGCGCCTCGTCATATTGGCGCAGCGTGTCTGGCAGTTCGGAAACGGAGGCAAGGCGGACAGTCACGCCAATCCGGTCGCGCAGCCGCGCCTTCAGCGCCGTGTAGATATCATCCCGCGCGACCGGACCGGCCCAGAACCCTTCGGCGGCACTTTCCAGTTCTGCAAAGTGGTTGCGGTTGCGCCGAAAGACATGGTGAACGGCGGCCTCGGGGCTTGTCGTCAGATTGGGGGCTTCTGCTTCGGACAGCGACAAAAGTTGATCTGTCGCCGCCTGATAGGACCGGTGCAGGCGCAGAAATGCGGCGGCCAGATCGGGCGCATGCACGAGGGCTGCACGGAGTTGGGTCAAATCGGGGCGTGATGTCGCAAAAAGCGGGTCCTGCATCGCTGCGCGCAGATCTGCAAGCTGCCCCGCGCCATCGTCTTCGGCAATCTCGCGCCAGTCGACGCCGTAAGCCTCAAACAGACGCAGCAGGACCTGGACCGAGACGGAACGTTCATTATTTTCCAGTAGGTTAACATACGACGTGCTGATCCCGAGGGTGCGTGCCATGGCCCCTTGAGTTTCGCTGCGTTCCAGACGCAAGCGCCGCAGATGCGGCCCGATGAATGTTTTCTGCATACCGCTGCACACGAATTCAAGTCTGTAAAATTGACAATATTACAAGAAATTCACTCTGTAAACTTTCGCGTTTACAGCAGAACCTGCTTTGCCTTTGCACATTGCTGACCTTGCGGCATCAGAACGCTGACCCAATGGGAGGTGATCATGAAAACCGGTATCGCGCACTTGTATATTCCAGGCCCGACCAACGTGCCCGACGCAGTGCGTCAGGCGATGAATGTGCCGATGCAGGATATGCGGGCGCATGATTTCGGGGCGCAGTGGATTGGCCTGTTCAATGACCTGAAGGGGCTGTTCCGCACCGTTGATGGCACTGTCATGCTATTCCCCGGGTCCGGTACTGCGGCCTGGGAAGCTGCCATCACCAATACGCTGAACCCCGGCGACCGGGTTCTGATGGCGCGCCACGGGCAGTTCAGCACGCTGTGGGTGGAGATGGCTGAACGCCTTGGGCTTGAGGTCGATGTGGTTGATGTCGATTGGGGCCAAGGCACGCCTGCCACGGAATTTGCGGCCCGCCTGGCTGCAGATCGCAAGGGGCAGATCAAGGCTGTTTTCGTCACGCATAACGAGACCGCGACGGGCGTGACCAGCGATGTCGCCGCAGTGCGGCGGGCGATGACGGATACGCATCATGATGCGCTGTTGTTTGTGGATGCGGTGTCATCCCTTGCGTCTGTCGATTTCCGGATGGATGACTGGGGTGTCGACTTGGCCGTATCGGGCAGCCAAAAAGGTCTGATGTGCCCGGCCGGTCTCGGGGTGCTGGGTGTCAGCGTCAAGGCCATGGCGGCGGCGCAGACCGCGACGATGCGGCGGGCCTATTTCGAATTCAAGGACATGGTCAACCTGAATGCCGGGGGGTATTTCCCGTACACGCCGCCCACACAATTGCTGCATGGCATGCGCTGCGCGCTTGACCGGATCAAGGCCGAAGGGTTGGATAATGTGCTGGCCCGTCATGCGCGGCTCGCCGAAGGCGTCCGCCGGGCCGTTGCAGCCTGGGGGTTGGAGTTGGTGGCAGAGCACCCCTCGCTTTATTCCAACACCGTCAGCGCAATTCGCGTGCCTGCCGACGTGGACGCGCGTGAGGTGATCCGCATCGCCTATGACCGCTATTGCCTGTCGCTGGGATCAGGTCTGTCGCGGCTTGCGGGAAAGGTGTTCCGCATCGGGCACTTGGGTGATCTGAACGAAGGCATGGCGCTGACGGCGCTGTCCGTTACCGAAATGGCGATGGCCGAGGCGGGCGTGAACATCCGTTTCGGATCGGGCGTGGCGGCCGCGCAGCACTGGTTTTCGACTGGACGAATGGCGGGCGCGCAGGTGAATGTCGCGGCGGAATGAACAGGGAAGAATGACATGAGCCATACGCTTTACCCGCTCCGCAAGGCGCGCCTGCAACGGTCTGAACTGGCGGTTCCTGCCAGCAACCCGTCGATGATCGACAAAGCCGCCGATGGACCTGCGGATTTCGTGTTCCTGGACCTGGAAGATGCAGTCGCCCCGTCCGAAAAGGAACAGGCGCGCAAGAACGCGGTTCAGGCGCTGAATGACATTGACTGGGCCGCAAAGGGCAAGACGGTGTCGGTGCGCATCAACGGGCTGGATACACATTACATGTACCGCGATGTGGTCGATGTCATGGAACAGGCTGGCTCCAAAGTGCACACGCTGCTGGTGCCAAAGGTTGGCGTCACAGGCGATCTTTACATGGTTGAGGCGATGGTCAACCAGATCGAACAGGGCAAGGGATACACCACCCGTGTGGGGCTGGAGGCTCTGATCGAAACCGCCCTTGGCATGGCCAATGTGGAGGCGATTGCGCAGTTCGGCGGGCGGCTGGAGGCGCTGCATTTCGGTGTTGCGGATTATGCGGCGAGCATGCGGGCGCGCACCACGAATATCGGCGGGTTGAACCCGATGTATCCGGGCGATCAGTGGCATGCGTCGATCACGCGGATGGTGGTGGCCTGCCGCGCTTACGGTCTGCGCCCGATTGACGGGCCATTTGGTGATTTCAACGATCCGGAAGGGTATAAGGATGGCGCGCGGCGTGCAGCGGCACTGGGCTGTGAAGGGAAATGGGCGATCCATCCGTCGCAGGTCGCCTTGGCAAATGACGTGTTTTCACCGCCGGAGGCTGAGGTGACCAAGGCCCGCCGCATCATCGCGGCGCTACGCGAGGCAGAGGCACAAGGCAAAGGTGCAGCACAGCTCGATGGCCGCATGATCGATGCGGCATCCGAAAAGATGGCGAACAACGTGCTGGTGGTGGCCGATGCCATTGCGGCCCGGGGATAGGGGGGATCGATGGATATTCACGAACATCAGGCGAAAGACATCCTCGCGCGGTTCGGCGTGCCCGTTCCGCAAGGGGGTGTAGCGTTCAGCCCGGAGCAGGCCGCAATGGTGGCGCGGGGTCTGGGTGACGGGCCTTTCGTCGTAAAGGCGCAGATCCACGCGGGGGGGCGTGGGGCGGCGGGCGGCGTAAAGCTGTGCAAAACGGTGGACGAGGTGCAGGATTATGCAGCCAGCCTTCTGGGGCGGCAACTGGTGACGAAACAGACGGATGCCAATGGCAAGGGCGTGTATCGCCTTTGGGTCGAGGCCGCATCGGATATCGCGAAAGAGATGTATCTGGGCTTCGTTCTCGACCGCGTTTCAGAGCGGATCATGATCGTGGCCTCCGCCCATGGTGGGATGGAGATTGAGGATCTTGCGGAAACCGATCCGGGTTCGCTGCGCCGGATGATCGTGGACCCGGCCGTGGGGCTGTCACAGTTTCAGGCACGCGAACTTGCGTTCGGGTTGGGGCTGGAAGGCAAGCAAATCAATCAGATGACGACCGTTCTTCGGGCCTGCTATCGCGCTTACCGCGACCTTGACGCGATGATGGTGGAAATCAACCCGCTGGTCATCACGGGGGCGGGCGATCTGGTCGCGGTTGATGCGAAGATGAGCTTTGACACGAATGCGCTTTACCGTCGCCCCGAAGTGGCAGGGCTGCGCGACCGCAGCCAGGAAGACCCGCGCGAAAGCACGGCGGGCGACCATGGGCTGGCCTATGTGGGGCTGGACGGTGACATCGGCTGCATCATCAATGGTGCGGGCCTTGCGATGGCCACGATGGACATGATCAAACTGGCGGGGGGGGAGCCTGCGAATTTTCTGGATATTGGCGGTGGCGCGTCACCCGAACGCGTGGTGCGCGCCTTCCGCACGGTGCTAGGCGACCGCAATGTCAGTGTGATCCTTGTGAACATCTTTGCCGGGATCAACCGCTGCGACTGGGTCGCCGAAG
>JAAFHS010000199.1 GCA_013298485.1 Rhodobacterales bacterium | reverse complement strand
GGATCAGCGCAGGCAGGGTGCATTTCGGGATTGCCTGCACCCCGCTTGCATGCCATCCACCGTGCATTCCCACGCAGCCGCGCCGGTCGGCCGAACGGATTGTCCATGGTTACGATCAAACAAATTGCAGACGCCGTAGGGGTGTCTTCGGCCACTGTGTCGCGCGTGC
The DNA here is from genome assembly GCA_013298485.1 of Rhodobacterales bacterium. Lineage (GTDB taxonomy): Bacteria > Pseudomonadota > Alphaproteobacteria > Rhodobacterales > Rhodobacteraceae > JAAFHS01. The sequence continues at coordinate 5,457 of JAAFHS010000199.1, read as the reverse complement.
TGAATTTTGACAGCACGTTGTCGGTCAGTGCCCAGACCCGCAAGTCCATCGTCGAGACGGCCGAGGCGCTGAACTATGCCACGCCCCGCAACCGCAATCGCAAGTCCGACCAGACAAGGCTTGGACAAAAGATCGCGCTGGTGCATTTTCTGCGCCCGGACCAAGAGTTGGTGGACCCCTATTATGTCGGCATCCGGCTGGGCATCGAAAGCCGCTGCAATGAGCTGAAACTTGAGGCGATGCAGGTCTATCACACCGATTCCGTGCCAGACCCCGCGCTGTTGAAAGCCGCAGCCGGGGTGATTGTCATCGGCCTGCACAGCGGTGCGGAAATCGACTGGGTCATGTCGCATAACCCCAATGTCGTGTTTGCGGATTTCTCTCCGGTTGGTGATGAACATGACAGTGTTCGCAGCGATCTGGATCTGGCGATGCGCAAATTGTTGCAGGCCCTGGATGATCAGGGCTATCGGCGGATGGCGTTCATCGGCTGGGATATTACCAGTTCCCGCAGCACCACCAGCATTTTTGATCGTCGTCTGCCCGCCTATCAGGATTGGATGCGCGCCAAGGGTCGGTACGAGCCTGACCTGTGCCGCATTGGCGATAACACCGAACAAAGCGGTTACGAGTTGACGCTGAACCTGCTGCAAAGCGGCGCGCGGCCTGATGCCCTGATTACAGGCAACGACAATATGGCGGTGGGGGCCTATCGCGCCATTCACGAATCCGGCCTGAAAATTCCGGGTGATATTGCCGTGGCCAGCTTTAACGACATTCCTGTGGCGCAGTTTCTTAATCCGCCGTTGACCACCGTGCGGTTGCCTGCCGAAGAGATTGGGCAGAATGCGGTGGATCTGCTGTTTGAGCAGTTGTCGGGGCGCAGCACGCCCAAATGCATCCTGCTGTCGTCGCGTGTGATCCTGCGGGCAAGCACGCGCGGCAAGGGGAAGTCGGGCGTGAAGTAAAATTTTACTAAATTTACTTGCGCGACGTATCGGAACGCGCTAGCCTTCCAGTTGCGAGACCAGAAAATGAGTCTCGGTCATGGGAGGAAAACATGAATCAAATGCTTATCCGCGCGCGAAAGTCGGTCTTCTTGGCCACCGGCATCAGCCTGCTGGCGATGACGTCGGCCTTGGCAGGAGAAGTCACAGTCTGGAGCTGGGACCCGAATTTCAACGGCGCGACGATGAAAGAGGCGGCGGCCCGTTATTCAGCTTCGCACCCCGATATGACGATCAATCTGGTTGATTTCGCCAAGGTAGACCTTGAACAGAAGCTGCAGGCGCAATTGGCATCCGGCACCACCGAGGGCCTGCCGGACATCGTGCTGATCGAAGATTATGGCGCCCAGAAATACCTGCTGTCCTTCCCCGGCGCGTTTGAGCCGCTGAATGGCAAGATCGACTACAGCGGCTTTGCCCCCTACAAGGTTGAGCTGGCCACCGTAGACGGCAACACCTATTCGATGCCCTTCGATTCCGGCGTGACCGGCCTGTTCTATCGCACCGACATTCTGGCCGAAGCGGGTTATTCCGCCGCCGATCTGCAAGACATTGACTGGGACCAGTTTATTGAAATTGCCAAAGTGGTGAAGGAAAAGACCGGCCATCCGATGTTGGGCGTGGATCTGAACGACGCCGGGGCGCTTAAGATTTTGCTGCAATCCATGGGCGGCTGGTATTTCACCGCCGATGGCCAGCCGGCGATTGCGGGTGATGCCAAGTTCAAGGCGGCGCTGTCCACCTATGCCAAGCTGTTGCAGACCAAGGAAATCTACAAGCCGGTGTCTGGCTGGACGGAATACACCGGCGGTTTTGTCAGTGGCGAAGTGGCCTCTGTCTTTACCGGCGCCTGGATGACGGCCACGATCAAGGCCGCCAACATGTCGGGCCAGTGGGGCGTGGCCCCGTTGCCGAAAATGCCGGGTGTCGAAGGTGCGACCCATGCTTCGAACCTTGGTGGTTCCAGCTGGTACGTGCTGTCGTCGTCGGCGGAAAAGGATGAGGCTGTGGATTTCCTGGCCGAAGTCTGGGGCAAGGACGTTGATTTCTATCAGAAAATCCTGGTCGATCAGGGTGCGCTTGGCTCGTATCTCGCTGCGCGGGAAGGCGAAGCTTACAAGGCCAGCGATGCCTATTTTGGCGGTCAGGCCGTGTGGCAAAGCTTCTCTGACTGGCTGGCGGCGGTTCCGGCTGTGAACTACGGCATCTTCACCAACGAAGTGGATGCTGCCGTGGCCGCACAACTTCCCGCGCTGGCCGAAGGTGGGTCGGTTGACGATGCCATCGCCGCGATTGACGCTCAGGTGCGCGCGCAGATCCAGTAAGCAAAGCTGACCGGGGCAGCGCTGCCCCGGTTGTCCAATCGCAAGACCACAGCGCCGCCGGGGCAGGGGCGGCGCTGTGATCCTTGGCCGCACTCTGGGGGGGAGCAATGGCAAAATCGCGCATCGGTCGCGCCGAGCAACGCAACGGCTGGCTGTTCATCGCGCCAACATTGGTGCTGTTGGGCCTGTTCATGGTCTACCCGATCGTCTGGTCGCTGTGGATGAGCTTTCAGACCGGGCGCGGCATGAACCACAGCTTTGGCGGGTTCACCAACATCATCCGGTTGACGCAAGACCCGGTGTTTCTGCGGGCGCTGACCAACACCGGCATCTTTCTGGTGGTGCAGGTGCCCATCATGATCGTGCTGGCCCTGCTGTTCGCGGCGGCGCTGAACAACCCCAAACTGCGCTTTCGCGGCTTTTTCCGCACCGCGATCTTTTTGCCCTGTGTCACCTCGCTGGTGGCCTATTCCATCCTGTTCAAGTCGATGTTCGCAAGTGATGGCGTCATCAACGATCTGGCCATTATGCTGCATCTGATGGATGCGCCGATTTCATGGCTGGGCGATCCGTTCTGGGCGCGCACCGTGATCATTCTGGCGATCACCTGGCGTTGGACCGGTTACAACATGATCTTTTATCTGGCCGCGATGCAGAACATCGACAAGTCGATCTATGAGGCGGCGCGGATTGATGGCGTGCCGGCCTGGGCGCGGTTTCGCTACATCACGCTGCCGATGCTGAAGCCGGTGATCCTGTTCACCACGGTCATCTCAACGATTGGCACGCTGCAATTGTTTGACGAGGTCAACAACATCACCACCGGCGGGCCGTCGGATTCGACGCTGACGCTGTCGCTATACATCTACAACCTGACCTTCAAATTCATGCCCAGCCTTGGCTATGCCGCAACGGTCTCTTACGTGATCGTCATTCTTGTAGCCGTGCTGTCCTTCCTGCAATTTCTGGTCGCAAAGGATCGCAAGGCATGAGCCGGGTTTTTGCACAGGCCCGGTCCGGGCTGGTATACGCAGGGCTGTCACTGGCGGCTTTCGTGTCGATCTTTCCGTTTTTCTGGATGCTGGTCGGCACCACCAACACCGCCCCTGACATCATCAAGGGCAAGATCACCTTTGGCAGCGCCCTGTTTGACAACATCACCAACCTGTTTGCGCAGGTGGATATGGTGCAGGTGTTCTGGAACTCGACGTTTCTGGCGATCGTCGGCACCGTCCTGACCTTGGCGATTTCCTCGCTGGCGGGTTATGCTTTTGAGATGTTTCCCTCGAAAACCCGCGAGAGGGTGTTTGCGGTGCTGTTGTTGACGCTGTCGATCCCGTTTGCAGCGATCATGGTGCCGCTGTTCGTGATGATGGCCAAGCTGACGCTGATCAACACCTTCACCGCCATTCTGCTGCCCAGCATCGCGTCGGTGTTCATCATCTTCTACTTCCGCCAAGCCACCAAAGCCTTTCCGCATGAGTTGCGCGATGCGGCCAAGATCGACGGGCTGAAGGAATGGCAGATCTTCCTGTACATCTACCTTCCGGTGATGAGGTCCACCTATGCCGCCGCCATCATCATCGTCTTCATGGCGAACTGGAACAATTACCTGTGGCCGCTGATCGTGCTGCAAACCAATGAAAACAAGACGCTTACTTTGGTCGTCTCATCGCTCGCCTCGTCCTACTACCCGGATTACGGCGTTGTCATGGTGGCCACTGTTCTGGCGACCCTGCCCACCATCATCGTTTTCTTCCTGCTTCAGCGTCGCTTTGTCGAAGGGCTGACAGGTTCTGTCAAATAAGGTTGATCCAACATGCGTCTGCGCACTGACTTCAATGACAACTGGCTGTTTGAAGGCCGCGACACCGTGCGGCTGCCGCACAACGCCGTGGACCTGCCGTTTTCGTATTTTGACGAAAAGTCCTATCAGCGCCGCTTCAGCTATCAAAAGACCTTTGCCGCCGATCCGGGTTGGGCGGGCAAGGAAGTGTCGTTGCGTTTTGACGGGGCGATGGCCAATGCCATGGTGTCGCTGAACGGGGTCGAACTGATCACCCATGCCGATGGCTACACCCCGTTCGAGGCGCGTCTGACCGGGCGGTTGCAGCCCGGTGACAACACGGTGACGGTGGAAATCGACGGCAGCGAGAACTCCGATATTCCGCCCTTTGGCGGGGTGATTGATTACCTGACCTATGCCGGCCTCTACCGCGAGGCATGGCTGACCGTGAAGGCCCCGGTGTCCATCGGGCTGCACAAGATCGAAACCCCGGATGTGCTGGCGGCGCAGAAGTCGGTGACGGTGGATGTGGCGTTGGACAATCCGCAGGGGCTGGCACTGTCAGGCACGTTGACCGCCACCCTGCGCGACGCGGCGGGTGCGGCCTTGGCCAGCACAAGTGCTACGGTGACGGGCGACAGCCTGCGGTTGGCGATGGACGGGCTTTCGGACATCGCGCTGTGGGATCTGAAAACCCCGGCGCTTTATCATCTGGAACTGTCGCTGCAGACGCCGCAGGGCGATGATGCCACCTCAACCCGGTTTGGCTTCCGCCATGTGGCCTTCACCGCCGAAGGCTTTGCGCTGAACGGCAAGCCGTTGAAATTGCGCGGGCTGAATCGGCATCAATCCTTTCCCTATGTCGGATATGCTTTGGGCAAGGCGGCGCAGGAACGCGATGCGGAGATTCTGAAACACGAACTGCGGCTGAACACGGTGCGCACATCGCATTATCCGCAGTCCGGCTATTTTCTGGATCGCTGCGATGAAATCGGCCTGCTGGTGTTTGAGGAAATCCCCGGCTGGCAGCATATTGGCGGTGAAAAGTGGAAGGCGGAATCGGTGGAAAACGTGCGCCGGATGATCCGGCGTGACTGGAACCATCCGTCGATCTTCATCTGGGGCGTGCGGATCAACGAGTCGCAGGACGACCATGACTTCTATGCCGAAACCAACCGCGTGGCGCGGTCGCTGGATGCGACGCGGCCCACCGGTGGAGTGCGTTACATCAGCGAAAGTGAGCTGCTGGAAGACGTCTATACGATGAATGACTTCATCCTTGGCAATGAAGAGCAGGGCGGCAACCGTCCGCGCACGCCGCTGCGCCCGCAGCAAGAGG
>JAAFHS010000198.1 GCA_013298485.1 Rhodobacterales bacterium | reverse complement strand
TTGGCATCTCGCGGCCCGACTGGCGGGCCGGATTGCACGATATCCTGAAGGGGCTTTCATGACACGCAAGGGCATCATCCTGGCAGGCGGGTCGGGCACGCGGCTGTGGCCGATCACCATGGGCGTGTCCAAGCAGCTGCTGCCGATCTATGACAAGCCGATGATCTATTACCCGCTGTCTGTGCTGATGCTGGCGGGCATCCGCGAGATTGCGGTGATTACGACGCCCGAGGATCAGGTGCAGTTTCAGCGGCTGCTGGGGGATGGGGCGCAGTGGGGCCTTGGCCTGACGTACATCGTGCAGCCGTCACCCGACGGGCTGGCGCAGGCCTATCTGCTGGCGCGCGATTTTCTGGCAGGCGCGCCTTCGGCGATGGTGCTGGGTGACAACATCTTTTTCGGCCATGGCCTGCCGGAAATCCTGGCTGCCGCCGATGCGCGCGGCGATGGCGGTACCGTGTTCGGTTACCGCGTGGCCGATCCGGAACGGTATGGCGTGGTCGATTTCGCACCCGACGGGCGCGTACGCGCGATTGTTGAAAAGCCCGAGCATCCGCCATCACGGTTTGCCGTGACGGGTCTGTATTATCTGGATGGCGATGCGCCTTTGCGTGCGGCGGCGGTGAAACCATCGCCCCGGGGCGAGCTGGAGATTGTCGATCTGCTGCAGGGCTATCTCGACGACGGCAAGCTTGCGGTCGAACGCATGGGCCGCGGCTTTGCCTGGCTGGATACCGGCACGCATGGCAGTCTGCTGGATGCGGGGAATTTCGTGCGCACCTTGCAGGCGCGGCAGGGCCTGCAGGTGGGCTGCCCGGACGAGATCGCCTTTCATGCGGGCTGGATCAGTCCCGATGATCTGCAGGCGCGGGCGACAATCTTTCAGAAGAACGATTACGGCACCTATCTGCGCGGTCTTCTGTCCGAATAGGGGCAGCGTTTGTTGCGGAAAACCGCCTGAATCGCCCCAAACCGGTGGCGAGATTCGCCGCCTATGCAATTTTTTGGCTAGTATTGTTTCGAAATTGTAAGTGTTCTGTGCATTGTAAGAGGCTGACGAAGGGGACATCGTCGTGCTTGGATCTGTGGCAAGTGGCATCATATTCGGTCTGATCGGTGCGGTGATGGCTTGGTTGGGCGGACATCACCTTGTGATGATTGGTCTGGCTTATGCCCTGACCGGGATGATCGGTGTGCTGGGCTTTGCATCAACGGTTGTTGTGATCCGAAATCAGGCACGCGACGGGGGTGATTGATCGCGGCACGCGGACAATCGCCGGGTGGGCATGATGGCCGATCTTTCCGGAGATTTGACGCAGGGGCAACGGCCGCGCCGCGCATGTTATCTGCATCGTTCGAATCACTGCAGCCCTGATCCGGATGCAGCGCCAACATCTTACAATCTATGGTTGATTGAGTTTTTAAATTGATACCCTCTAGATTGAAAACTCCGGAAATTTTATGCCGCACGCGGTTAAAATGTGGCGAATTGGGGGCGGGGGCCGTCGCCAACCCTATCGCACATCAGGTAATCTGATTAGTGGGGGCACCTTCGTCGGGGTGCAGTGATGTGTCAGTCTACAACCGTGTTTTTGGACGCGCCTTTTTGCGCGTTTGTTTCTGATGATTGGTTAGACGTCCGCGCATTCTCGATTCAGCCGAAAACGCATTGATCATGACAATCCGCATGCATGAATTCCTGACCGCGAAAGCCGTGCCCTGTCATGACGGCAACACGCCCGTGAAAACGGAACGGCACGGGGTCTATCGGCGGGGGGCAAAGCGGCTGATGGACCTGTGCGCCGTGGCCATGGCGGCGTCGATTGTGGTTCCGCTGATCGCCGGTCTCGCCTGTGCCGTGATGATCGAAGGGGGCCAGCCGTTCTATACCCAGAACCGCGTCGGCAAAGGGGGACGCAGTTTCCGGATGTGGAAACTGCGCAGCATGATCTGTGACGCGGATGCGCGGATGGAGGCGCATCTTCTGGCCGATCCGGCCGCGCGGGCCGAATGGGACGCGACACAAAAGCTGCGGAACGATCCGCGCGTGACACGTTTGGGGCAGTTTCTGCGGCGGTCGTCACTGGATGAATTGCCGCAATTGTGGAACGTGCTGACAGGCGACATGAGCCTGGTGGGGCCCCGCCCGATGATGCCGTGCCAGAAAGACCTGTATCCGGGGCAGGCCTATTACCGGCTGCGTCCGGGGATCACGGGGCTGTGGCAGACGGCGGGACGCAATCGCACGACCTTTGCCGCGCGCGCCGAATTTGATGCGACTTATGAGGCACGGGTGACCCTGCGGGGCGATCTGGCGATCCTGTGGCGCACGATTGCAGTGGTGCTGCGCGGGACGGGGTATTGAAACCCGATCAGACGACCCAGACGGCAATCACCACCAGCGCCAAGATCAAGAGGCTGGCATAGACCGCCAGCCGCGACAGGCTGAGCGGGTCATCCGCGGTGAGCCCGCGTGCCGCGCGGTCAAGATGCACCTCGGGGATCGATACGACCGGGCGCAGGTCAAGTTCGCGCATCATCTGCGCCTCGGTCCGCACGACGGGTTTCAGAAGGTCGAGCAGGAAGGCCAGGCCAACCGCAAAAAGGAGGCTGGCCACGGCACCCGCGGCAGCAAGGCGACGGGCCCCGCGCCCGGTGGCGAATTCGGGCGTGATCGCGCGTTCCAGCAGGGTAAACTGTTCATCCTGCTCTTGTGCCGCCAGACGCACATCGGTTTCCGCCTCGGCCAGGCGGCGGCTGATGACATCATACTGGTCCTGCAGCTGCTGCAGATCGCGTTCAAAGCCGCGCAGGGTGCGTTCAACCTCGGGTGTCTGGGCCATCGCCGCCTCGATCGCGGCCTTGCGTTCGGACAGGGCGGCGCGCTGTGCGGTGAACTGGGCGGTGGTGGCGATCAGCTCATCCAGACGGCGGCGGTCGGTCGCGCGCAGCGTCTCCTGGCCTTCAATCGCGCTGCGTTCGCTGTTCACGGCGACGATGGACTGATCAAGACCGCGCAGGTCGGCCTCGATGCTGACGAGTTCTTCGCGCCGCGCGCCTTCAATGGCGGGCAGGGCATCGGCATGGGTGTTCTTGTAGGCGGCAATCTCGTCCTCTAGGGCCGCGATTGCATCACGCAGGCGCGCCTCATCCTCTTTGAAAAAGCCATAGCTGGCGGCAGCGCGGTTCGATTGGCCCGCACTGCTTTGGTCAAGAAAGCCCTGGGCGAAGTCATTGGCGACGCGGGCCGCCTTTTCAGGGTCGCCCTGCCGCGCGGTGATGATCATGGCAGAGGCTTGTGCCGTTGCGCCGTAACCGGGCAGGCTGGCACTGGCGATCTGCTGAAAGGTGACGGAACTGCGCAAAAGCCCGACTTTCTGATCCGTCGTGAGACCGGAGAGATCGGCATAAAGCCCATGGCGGTCGATCATCGCAATCAGGTTTTCGCGGGTCGTCAGCTGCTGTTCGATGGTTTGCAGGATTTGCGCGGACCCGGCAGGATCACTGCCCGCAACAGGACCGCTGGTATCCGTCACCTGCGGCGGCCTGATCTGAATCGCGGCCGAGGATTCATAGATCTTGGGCCGGGTCTTGGCCACAAAGACCGACAGGGCTACGCCCAGAAGTGTGACGGCAATGATCAGGCCGCGCCTGCGGACAAGGAAACTGATGAAATCATCAAAGCTTTGGATATGGCCCATGCTGTGCGCCCTTACGCCTTGCCATAGGTGTAGCGGCCAAGTTTGCGGTCCTGCGCGCGGTTCAGGACGACCCCCATCAGGGGCACGCGACCATCCAGCAGGCGTTCGGTGGCCTTGATTTCATCCGCCGTCGTGCGTGTGCCATCCGCCACCAGCAGGACGGCATCGATCTGCGGGATCATCGCCAGCACGTCATCCGACGTCAGCACCGGGGGCATGTCGTAGATCACGGCATCGGGCTGCAGCTGCACGATCATCGCCTCCAGCGCCTGGGCGGTATCGGGGTCATGCAGAAGGGGTGTGGGATCGGCGATGGCGGCACCGTTCAGGCCAAGGGCCAGCGTCTTGCCGAAACGCCGGAAATGCGATTCCAGCGGCTGTTCGCCCGACAGGAATTCCTGCAGCGGGGCGGCATCGATCACGCCGAAAATGCCTGCCAGATGCGGGCGGCGCAGTTCAAGGTCCATCAGGATGGTGCGTGTGGCGGGCAGGCGCGCAAGGCTAAGCGCAAGGTTGGCGGCAACGAAGGATTTCCCGCAGCCATGCGAGGGCGAGGTGACCGCAATCCGCTGCCAGCCACGGTCACGCAGGGCTTGCAACAGCCGCGTGCGCAGGATGTCGAACACGGCAACGGCGGGGTTTGTGCTGGCTTGGGTAAACAAACCGTTTCCAGCCAGGCGATCCGCATTCAGGGAAATCGGTCCGATAGATTCCCACACGCGCGCAGGCGACGGGGGTGTCAGGGCCTGGGGCACGGCAAAAATCTCATGCCCGGTGCGCTGATCAAGGGTGATGTCGGGGCGGTCGACCGGCTGGCCGGGGCGAAAGAGCGACACGCCGGTGCGGGTCTGCCCCCCTGTCCCACGGTCTTTGCCACTACCCGTCTGGCCCATCGTACCCTCCCCCACCGTCCCCATATCTGCGGCATTTGCCGAAAATGGCATCAAGATACGGTGGTTAGGCATCCGAACGCGGGCTCCTGCGGGTGGCGGCAGGGTGCCGCCGAAAATCACGATGTCTTGCCCGATCGACCGGACGCGACGATCCGCATGACAAGGTCCAGACCGGCAAGACAGCCCCTGTTCCCAGATTCGTACGGGCCCCCGCCCCAGAGGTTCAAGGGCTATCAGATCGACCCCTAAATTGAAAGAGTGTCAGGGTCCCGCCAGGGTCGGTTTGGTTTGTCGCGCAGCCGAAACCGCCGTAGGGTCTGCGGCATGAAACGCCGATCAGCGGACAAGACGTGACGCCTGCCGATGCCATCACTGTGGATGCGGTCATCATCGGCCGCAATGAGGGAGCGCGCCTGGTGCGCTGCCTTGCATCCGTGGCCGGGCAGGTGCGGCGCATGGTCTATGTGGACTCGCGGTCAAGCGACGCATCCGTTGCCGCAGCCACGGCGGCGGGCGCGGTGGTTGTAACGCTGGATATGGCCCAGCCGTTCACGGCGGCCCGTGCGCGCAATGCCGGGATGGCGCGGCTGGATGGCGCGGATTTCGTGCTGTTTCTGGATGGTGATTGCATCTTGCGGCCCGGTTTCGTGGCAGCGGCATGCGCGGCCTTTGCGGACCATCCGGGGGCGGTCGTCGTCTGCGGGCGGCGGCGCGAGATATCGCCCGACGTGTCAATCTACAATCGCCTGTGCGATGCGGAATGGGACACGCCGTTGGGCCGTGCACGGGCCTGCGGTGGTGATGCGCTGATGCGGCTGGGTGCGGTGCGCGCGGTGGGGGGGTATCGCGACAGTCTGATCGCGGGCGAGGAGCCGGAGTTGTGTCTGCGCCTGCGCCGCGCGGGGGGTGAGGTCTGGCGGATCGACGCAGAGATGACGCTGCATGATGCGGCAATCACGCGGTTCGGCCAGTGGTGGCGGCGCGGTGTGCGGGCGGGTCATGCCTTTGCCGAAGGGGCCGCGCTGCATGGTGCGGCACCGGAGCGGCACTGGGTGCGCGAGACGCGGCGGGCGCTGCTGTGGGGTCTGGGCCTGCCGGTGGTGACGGTTGGGGCGGTGCTGGT
>JAAFHS010000197.1 GCA_013298485.1 Rhodobacterales bacterium | reverse complement strand
CGCGGGCGCGCCACCCATATCCTTGAAACCCTCAGCGAAGACAGCGCGCGCGCCTACATCCGCGCGCTGATCGCCTATCTCAGGGCAGCCCATGCGTGAAATTGTCCTTGATACCGAAACCACCGGTTTTGAGCCCGCCGAAGGCCACCGCATCGTCGAGATTGGCGCGGTGGAGCTGTTCAACCACCTGCTCACGGGCCGCACCTATCACCAATACCTCAACCCCGAACGCCCCATGCCGAAAGAGGCGTTCGAGGTGCATGGCCTGTCTGATGATTTCCTGCGCGACAAGCCCCTGTTCGGCACGATCGCACAGGATTTCCTCACCTTTATCGGTGACGCGCAGATGGTCATCCACAACGCCGCCTTCGATATGAAGTTCCTGAATGCCGAACTCGCCGCCGCCGGGCACACGGTCCTGCCTTACGCCCGCGCCACCGATACCCTTGCCATCGCCAAACAGAAATTCCCCGGCTCGCCCGCCTCACTCGATGCGCTGTGCCGGCGCTCTGGCGTCGACAATTCCGCCCGCGAAAAACACGGCGCACTTCTCGACAGCGAAATCCTGGCCGAGGTCTATTTGCAGCTTGTCGGTGGCAGGCAGCCAGATTTCGCTTTGTCCTCCACCGCGCAGCCCCTCGCGAAGGGTGAGATCGCACCCGAAATCTGGCGCGCCAAACCCCGCGGCATGCCCCTTCCCCCCCGCATCACAGAAGATGAGGCTGCAGCCCATCAGGCTTTCGTCGCCAAACTCGGCGATGCCGCCGTCTGGATCAAACGCACTTAATTCGGTGTCGCCGCCGCCGCGCGCTGCGCCTCGGCCCGCCGCGCGATTTCCTGCCGGTACAGCGCCATGAAATCCACCGAATCGATGTTCAGTGGCGGAAAGCCCCCATCCCGCGTCAGATCCGAAATGATCCGCCGCACAAACGGGAACAGCATGCGCGGGCATTCGATCAGCAGGAAGGGGTGCAGCTGTTCTTCCGCCACGCCCTCGACGTGAAAGATCCCCGCATAATCCAGCTCCAGCAGGAACAGCGTCTCGCCATTCACCTTGTTCTTCGATGTCACCCGGTATTTGCTGATGACATCATATTGATGCTCCGTCCCGCGCTTGCGCCCGTCCAGACTGACCGCCACCTGAATATCCGGCTGCACATCCGCACCCGAGATGCCCTTTTGGGCCACCATGTTTTCAAATGACATGTCGCGCACGAACTGCGCCAGAACGCGCATCTGCACCTGGGCCGGTGCGGCTGCCGGTGCGGCGGCACCATTCGGGGTCGGGGTTTCATCGGCCATGGTGGCTCTCCAATATCTGCGGTTGCCCTGTTCCTAGCAGACCCGCCCCCGCGCCTCAATCCTGCGTCCACTTGGATGGGCCGGATCGCGGCATCCGCGGCGCCTCAACCTCGGAAAACTCTCCGTCAATCACATCATGGCCCGGTCGCACACCGCCCCGCGCCACATGCACCCGCCGCGCCATCAGTGCCACCAGCGCAACGCGCACTGGCGGGATCAGCAGCACCAACCCCATCACATCCGTCAGAAACCCCGGCAGCACCAAAAGCACCCCTGCCAGCATGAACACCGCCTGATCCGCCGCCAGCGCAAGCGGATTGCCCATCGCCCGCATCTGTCCCCGCAGATCGGCCAGCGCCCGCAACCCCCGCCAGCGCATCAGCGCAATCCCCGCCACGGCCGTCCCCAGCACGATGGCCAGCGTCAGCCACAGCCCCAGCCAGCCGCCAACCGTGACGAACAGCGCAATCTCGATCAGCGGCCAGATCAGCAGCGCAACCACGATCGGCATGACACGTCTCCTTGTGCAACGGTGGACTTGCCCCCACCTGTCCCCTACATAAGGGCGAAGATGCGTCATTACCAATGCCCGACCAAAGGACCCGATGTTCCGATGAACAACTCACTGATCCAGCTTCTCGTCCTCGCGGGAATCGCCGTGTTTCTGATCCTCAAGCTGCGCTCGGTTCTTGGCACGCGCGAAGGGTTTGAAAAACCGCCCGTCCCCTTGGATGACGTCCGTCCCCGTGCCCGCAAGGGGCTGGAGGTTGTGGATGGTGGCCCCGACAGCGATATCATCGATCATGTCGCCGCAGACACACCCGCCGCCCGTGCGCTGGCGGCGATGAAGGCGGCAGAGCCGGGCTTTTCGGTGAACACCTTTCTGCAAGGCGCGCGCGGGGCTTACGAGATGATCCTGATGGCCTTTGAAAAAGGCGATCTGGAAAAGGTCCGCACCTTCCTTTCCGCCGATGTCGAACACAGCTTTGATGAGGCGATCCGCGCGCGTGAGGTCGAAGGTCTGTCGGTCGAGGCGAATTTTGTCGGCCTGCGCGAACTTGTTCTGCATGACGCAACCTTTGATGCCACCACCAAAACCGCCGAAATCGCCGTCCGCTATGTGGGTGAACTGACGTCGGTCGTGCGCAACAAGGCAGGCGAGATTGTCGAAGGCAGTGCGACCGAGGTGAAAAAGCAGCGCGATATCTGGACTTATGCCCGCCGCATGGGGGTTGATGACCCCAACTGGCAACTGGTTGCGACCGGGGATTGATGCGTGCCGCATGCGCCGCACTCGCCCTGGCGGCGGCTGTCATGACGGCGGGCGCGGCCCGCGCACAGGTGCTTGATTTCGCCGAACTCGATGGCTGGGACCGCGACGATCATCAGGCGGCCCTCGCCGCCTTTCGTGCGACCTGCGATGCCATTGATGGCGATGACTGGCGCCCCCTGTGCAACCTCGCTGCCGATGCGGGCGACACACCCGACAGCGCCCGCGCGTTTTTCGAGCTGTTCTTTCGTCCCGTCCTGATCGGTGATCCCCCCGCACTTTTCACCGGGTATTATGAACCCGAACTTGCAGGCTCGCTGACCCGCACGCCGCGCTTTACCGTGCCCCTGTACCGCCGCCCGCCGGAACTGACCGATGGGCAGGTCTATCACAGCCGTGCCACCATCGAAGGTGGCATCCTGACGGGCCGCGGGCTGGAACTTCTCTGGCTCGATGACCCGGTAGAGGCTTACTTTCTGCAGGTGCAGGGCTCAGGCCGCATCCGCATGCCCGACGGCCGGGTGATCCGCGTGGGCTATGCCGGGCGCAACGGGCATGCCTATGTTTCCGTGGGCAAGGAAATGGTCCGCCGTGGCCTGCGCACGATCGAACAGGTCTCGGCCCAGGATATCAAGGCCTTCGTGCGCGCCAATCCGGTGGCCGGGGCCGCGATGCTCAACATCAACCCCTCCTACATCTTTTTCCGCGTGATTGATGAATTGCCCGCCGACAAAGGCCCCATCGGGGCCATGGGCCGGTCCATCACCGCTTTGCGGTCGGTGGCGGTTGATCCTGCCTTCACCCCGCTCGGCGCCCCGGTCTGGATCGAAAAGGATGGTGATGCCCCGATCCGCAGCCTGATGATCGCGCAGGATACCGGGGGGGCGATCAAGGGGCAGCAGCGCGCCGATATCTTCTACGGCACGGGTGCAGCGGCGGGGGATGCCGCAGGTGTCATCAATGATGGCGGGCGCATGATCGTGCTTTTGCCCATCGACCGCGCCTTTGCGATGCTGTCTGTTGGTGACTGATGTCGCGCCGCCGCACCCTGCGCCCGGATGAAGAGGAGTTGTGGCAGACCGTTGCCCGCTCCACTAACCCGCTGCACGGACCCGGATTTCACGCCAAATCCGATGTGGTCACACCGACCACGGTGATACCTTCGCCACCCGCACCGCTGGCCTTGTCACCGTTCACTTTGGGCGAGGGTGTGCGCACCAGCACGGCCCATAGCCTCGCCCCCATCCTGCGTGAAAGTCTGGCCACAGCCCCCCTGCGCATGGACGCCAAGGCCTTTGGCCGCATGACGCGCGGCAAGCTCTCCCCCGAGGCACGGATTGATCTGCACGGCCTGACCCTGGCCGAGGCGCATCCCGAACTGATCCGGTTCATCCTGAACGCGCAATCCGCAGGCCTGCGCCTTGTCCTCGTCATCACAGGCAAGGGCAAACGCGGCGAGGATACCGGCCCCATCCCCCAGCGCATGGGCGCCCTGCGCCACCAGGTCCCGCAATGGCTGCGCCTGCCGCCGCTGGGTCAGGCCATCCTGCAGGTGGCCGAGGCACATTTGAAACATGGCGGATCAGGGGCCTATTACGTCTACCTGCGGCGGGGGTAAGGACGCGATTGAGGGATCGAATCGCACCACAGTCCGGGTGAATCCCGCATCTCTCCATCCGCAATTGCGCCACAGCAAGGCTCAGCACTTCCCCTCCCCCGCGTGGGGAGGGGAGAGGGGTGGGGGGCAGTCACGCCCCATCAAAAAGTGTTAAGAAAGTCTTGCAAACCCTGTGGATAACATCTGATTTTCGTTGATTTCATTGGATAAAGTCAAAAATTGACAGCCGTCAATTTTACTGCCGCCGCCGCGCCGCATCGTTCGAAATCGCCGTGACTGGTGCCAGAATCACCTCTGTCGCATTGCGTACCGACAGCACCACCGACGGCAGCAATCCCCGGCGAGCGCGCTGATCCCGCGCCAGTGCCGCATCCAGATCATCAATCCCGCCCAACAGCCGGATCAGCACCGGATTATCCCCGATGGTGAAATGCCCGCCCCCGCTCGCGAATGCCCCCACATCCAGATAGGTCACCTCCAGATCGGCCAGCGGCGTGATATCCGACAGGTTCCCCAGCCGCTCCGCCTCGCCCGACAGCCGCGCCGACAGGTTCAGATAACGGTCCCGGTCCGACCCCACGATCAGAAACGGCTGCGGCAGCTTTCCGATTGCCCGCGCTTGCGACCGGAACACATCCACGTCGATATCGGGTGAAATCAGCACGATCCCGTCAATCCGGTCCAGTGTCGCGCGGTCCCCCCGGATCGCCATCTGGCGCAGGGTTTCCATCAGCAGACCCGATCCCATCGAATGCGCCACAAGGATGATCTTCTCCGACCCCGCCGCCTTCAGGCTGCGGATCAGTGCCTCCAGCCCGTCTCGCGCAAACAGCGCCGAATCCCGGTCATACACATACCCCAGCGCCGCCGCCCGCGATGGCCAGGAATAATGCACCGCCACCCCTGGCAACTCCAGGTCATGCGACAGCTGCGCCAGACGGTAGACCCCTTCGGCAAAGGTGTTGTTGAAGCCATGCACATATACCACCGTCTCACGCGTGCCCGGTGCCCGTGCCTGCAGCGTGGTCCGCAGGTCCGCCTCGAAATCCGCCGCATCCGGCATCACGACGCGCGCGGTCGTCAGAAAATCCGTGGCCGGATCGGGCGTGTCATACCGCCCCGGAAAGGTGATGTCGCCCGCATCCCGGTCTGGCGGGACCGAGATGTCGTAGCGCCCATAGGTCATCGTCTCGGACCGCGCGAAACTGAACGTCTGCGTTGCCGGATCATAGGCCCGCGTACTGCCGATGAAAACCGGCACCACATCACCCACCACCGCCGCACCGGGCGCAATCGTGACCGTACCCCGCGGGCTGCAGGCAACCAATGCGATGACGGCAATCATCGCGATGTGATGTCGCAACCGGTATGTCAAAGGCCCGCCCTTACTGTGAAACCAGCCGTCAAACCCATGCCGCAGCCGCAGATCGGTTCCCGCCGCTACAGCACATATCTTGCAATATCCGCCGATCGCGACAGCGCCCCCAGATTGGCCTCGACGAACGCGCCGTCCACCGTCACGGCATCGCCCGAACGGTCTGGTGCGGTAAAG
>JAAFHS010000196.1 GCA_013298485.1 Rhodobacterales bacterium | reverse complement strand
GGGTCGGGCGCGGCCCTCTGTCACGTCTCGGGGTGGACGGCAGCAAAGTCCGCAAAGCCGCCATGCAGGCTGCCCCCCCTCTCGCGCCACCGGCATCGCTTGCCTTTGCAGCCCGTCCTGTGGCACCAGCCTGCAAAGGCAACAGGATGTCCGGCATGACCAATCTGACCAAAGCGATCAACCTCGCCCTGCTGATCCTGTTTCCCATCGCCTGGTTTGCCCCCCTGCTGCGGGCGGGCCTGCTGCCGATGTTCGGCCTCGATGAAATCTCGGTCATCACCGGCCTGCAATCCCTGTGGGAAAGCGACGTCTTCCTCGCCCTTGTGGTCACCGTCATGGCGATCTTCGCGCCCTGGCTGAAGACCATCGGCCTGGCCCTTCTGCATTTCCGCCTGCTGTCCCCCCGCGTGCTCCCCGCGCTCAACATCCTGGGCAAGCTCGCCATGGCCGACATGTTCCTCATCGCCCTCTACATCGTCGTCGTCAAAGGCGTGGGCCTGGCCACGGTCGAGGTCGCCTGGGGCCTCTACCTCTTCACCGCCTGCATCCTCGCCTCGCTCTGGATCAGTTTTCAGACCGGACGGAAATCGGCGCGCTGACCCCGTAGGACAGGAAGACACCGGATGAAGGTCATGGGCCTCCCCTCCCCATATGGGAGGAGGGGTTGGGGGTGCAGGCGGTTGAAGAAGAAACACCACTTATCCATGTATGGCCTCCCAGCCCCCACCGCGCGGGGTCGAGGGAGGCACCCGGCCGCCCACCGCTGACCCTTGCCCAGCCTGCACATTCCGGGCACAACCCGGGGCATGAGCAAATCCAGCCCCAGTTTCACCTGTAATTCCTGCGGGGCCGCCCATAAGAAATGGCAGGGCCGCTGCGATGCCTGCGGGGCCTGGAATTCCATCGTCGAAGAGGCCCCCCTGTCGGCAGGCCCCAAGGCGCTTGGCAGCCGTGGCCGCACCATTCCCCTGACCGATCTTGCCACCGAAGAGGCCCCGCCCCCCCGCGCCAGTTCCGGCATTGATGAGCTGGACCGCGTGCTGGGCGGCGGCCTCGTGCCCGCCTCGGCCATCCTTGTCGGCGGCGATCCCGGCATCGGCAAGTCCACCCTGCTGCTGCAGGCGGCGGCCAGTTTCGCCCGGCGCGGCGTCAAATGCGTCTACATCTCGGGCGAAGAGGCCCCCGCACAGGTGCGCATGCGTGCGGCCCGCCTTGGCCTCACCGACGCACCCGTCGTGCTGGGTGCCGAAACCAACCTGCGCGATATCCTGACCACGCTGGATGCGACCCGCCCCGGCCTTGCCATCATCGATTCCATCCAGACCATGTGGCTCGACTCAATCGAGGCCGCCCCCGGATCGGTCAGCCAGGTCCGCGCCGCCGCGCACGAACTCGTCACCTTCGCCAAACGGCGCGGTGTCGCGATCATCCTTGTCGGTCATGTCACCAAGGACGGCCAGATCGCGGGCCCCCGCGTGGTTGAACACATGGTCGATACCGTCCTTTATTTCGAAGGCGAACGCGGCCACCAGTTCCGCATCCTGCGCGCCGTCAAGAACCGCTTCGGCCCCGCCGATGAAATCGGTGTGTTCGAGATGACGGGTGATGGTCTTGCACAGGTCACCAACCCGTCCGCGCTGTTCCTGTCGGACCGTGACCGCCCGGCCCCCGGGTCTGCGGTGTTTGCGGGCATTGAAGGCACAAGGCCCGTACTCACGGAAATCCAGGCGCTGGTGTCGCAGTCATCGCTGGGCACGCCCCGCCGCACCGTCGTGGGGCTGGATTCGGGCCGCGTCTCCACCATCCTTGCGGTGCTCGAGGCGCGCTGCGGCATCCCCTTTACCGGGCTTGATGTCTTCCTGAACGTCGCGGGCGGGCTGCGCGTCAATGAACCCGCCGCTGATCTTGCCGTGGCGGCAGCCCTGCTGTCGGCACGCGAAGATGTGGCAATTCCGCCAGATATGGTGCTATTTGGCGAAATCAGCCTGTCCGGCGCGCTGCGGCCCGTGGGGCAGACGGAAAACCGGTTGAAAGAGGCGTCAAAACTTGGTTTCACCCAAGCCGTTGCGCCACACAGATCGAAACTGGGTGAGGCGACGGGCATGACGGTGCGGCAGATGCCGGATCTGACGGCCTTTGTGGGCGAGATGTTCGGGGCAGGTTGACCCCGGCGATAGGAGAGCAGGCATGGACTTCACGGTCGTCGACGGCGTTGTTGCGATTATCATCATCCTTTCCGCCATCCTCGCCTACAGCCGGGGCATCGTGCGCGAACTGATGGCCATCGTCGGCTGGATCGGAGCCGCCGTGCTCGCCTTCATCTTCGCCCCGCAGGCCCAGCCCCTGGTCAAGGAAATCCCCGTGGTCGGTGACTTCCTGCGCGACAGTTGCGAACTCTCGATCATCGGGGCCTTTGCCGGTGTCTTTGCCATCGGTCTCGTGCTCGCCGCCCTCTTCACGCCGCTGCTGTCCTCCATTATCCAGCGCTCTGCCCTCGGCGGCATCGACCAGGCGCTCGGCTTCCTGTTCGGCGTCCTGCGCGGCGTCGTGCTGGTGCTGATCGCATTCGTCGTGTTCGACCGCGCGGTTGCGGCCAATACCGTGCCCATGGTCGACAACTCCCGCACCGCCAAGGTTGTCGCCTCGATCCAGGGCCGGATTGACGCGTCGATCCCCACCGATGCCCCCGGCTGGATCCTGACCCGCTACAATGACCTGACAAGCGTCTGCGCCACCCCCACCGCCCCCGCCCCGGCAGAGCCTGCACCCGCAGCCCCCGCCCCCGCAAACCCCTGATTTCCGCATCTGCGGCACCACCGCCTGACGACCATGACGATCCTCTTTTTGAAACAGCATTTTGAAAGGAACACGATATGCGCTGGTTGGGATTTCTGTTTTCTGCCGTGATCCTGGGAAGCTTTGCGCTGCCATGGGTGGACAGCCCCGACTACGGCACCTGGTCGCTGTTGGATGGCGTGCGGGCCCTCGCCGATGCCAATCCAGATTTGCGCAACTTTGATGATCTGTCCAATCTCCCCAACCCCGCCTCCGACATCGACCCCTCCAATACCATCCTGTGGGCCGCCATCGCCTTTGCCGTCTCCTTCCCCCTCGCGGCCCTGTTCGGGCTGATCGGGCTTTTCGGCTATTATTCGAAACTGATGGGCTTTGTGCTGGGCGCCATTCCCGTGGGCCTGCTCGCCTATGCCGCCTACGGGGCCTACCGCGCGCGCGCCGCAGGCGCGTTTGACCAGCTTCCCCCTGATCTCTGGCAGCAGCTGTCCACCCAGGCGCAGGCGCATCTGGGCCTCGGCGCGCCTGCCTATTTCGGGGCCGGCGTCCTGTTGTTCCTGACCGCAATCTTTGCCCCGTCCCGGCGCTGACCCCGCTTCCCGCGTGACAATCCGCTGCGCGTGTTTTACATGGCTGTCATCCAGCCAGCGGAATCGGAACGCCCTTTCATGCGCATGCTTTCCCACCCCTTCGATGATGACAAGTTGAAGGAGGAATGCGGCATCTTCGGCACCATCGGCGTCGCCGATGCCTCCAACTTCGTCGCCCTCGGCCTGCATGCCCTGCAGCACCGCGGCCAGGAGGCGGGCGGCATCGTCAGCTATGATCCGACTGTCGGCTTCAACTCCGCCCGCCGCTTCGGCTATGTCCGCGACAATTTCACCAAACGCGACGTGATGGATACCCTGCCGGGTGAGCTTGCCATCGGCCATGTGCGCTATTCCACCGCAGGCTCCAAGGGGGCCACCGCCATCCGCGACGTGCAGCCCTTCTTCGGCGAGTTTTCCATGGGCGGCTGCGCCATCGCGCATAACGGCAATATCACCAATGCCGATGCCCTGCGGCGCGAACTGATCGAGCGTGGCAGCATCTTCCAATCCTCGTCCGACAGCGAATGCATCATCCATCTGATGGCGCGGTCGATCCAGAAAAACCTCTCTGAACGCATCAAGGATGCGCTCCGCCGGGTCGAGGGCGCGTTCAGCGTCGTCGCCATGACCCGCACCAAACTGATCGGCGTGCGCGATCCCCTGGGTGTGCGCCCCCTTGTCCTTGGCCGGATCAGCGATTCTGCCTGGGCGCTGTCGTCCGAAACATGCGGTCTCGATATCATCGGCGCGGAATTCGTGCGCGAGATTGAACCCGGCGAAATGGTCGTGATCGAAGATGGCAAGGTCAACTCCACCCACCCCTTTGCCCCCGCCAAATCGCGCTTCTGCATCTTTGAGAACGTCTATTTCTCGCGCCCCGACAGCATCATCGGCGGGCGCTCCGTCTATGAAACCCGCGCCGCCATCGGGCGCGAACTTGCGCGTGAGGCCCCGGTTGACGCCGATCTCGTCTGCCCCGTGCCTGATAGTGGCACCCCCGCCGCCATTGGCTATTCACAGGAATCCGGTATCCCCTATGCGATGGGGATCATCCGCAACCAGTACATGGGCCGCACCTTTATTGAACCCACCGACCACATCCGCAACATGGGCGTGCGGCTGAAGCTGAACGTCAACCGCGCCCTGATCAAGGGCAAGCGCGTGATTCTGGTCGACGACTCAGTCGTGCGCGGCACCACCAGCCGCAAGATCAAGGACATGATATTGGAGGCGGGTGCCGCCGAGGTCCACTTCCGCATCGCGTCGCCCCCCACGGCATGGCCCTGTTTCTACGGCGTCGACACGCCGGAACGCGATAAACTGCTGGCCGCCACGATGTCAGAAGAGGAGATGCGCGTCTGGATCGGCGTCGACTCCTTGAAATTCGTCTCGCTTGACGGTCTCTACCGCGCCGCAGGCCAGGCCACTGGCCGCAACAACGCCTCCCCGCAATACTGCGACGCCTGCTTTTCCGGCGAATACCCCGTGGCCCCCTCCGACAGGATCGAGGCGGGGTTCCAGATGAAAGCCGCAGAATGACGCAAGGCCCGGACACATCCGTGGTCCGCTACCGCCCGCACCATTTCCTGTGCTCGCTGGGGTTCGAGGGGAAGGGATATTCCCCCGATTTCGCCGCCAACATGACCGCCATCGTGATGGGCCGGCTGCGCAGCACCGGGGGTGACGCCACGCGGATCACCGTGACGGGCAGTGTTGATGATATCTGCAGGCCCTGCCCCAAACGGCGCGGGCAACTGTGCACCAGCCAGACCAAGATCGACAGGCTTGATGCGGCCCATGCCGCGGCCCTGTCCCTTGCCCCCGGCGACACGCTGACCTGGGGCGAGGGGCTGCGCAGGATACGCGCCGCCGTCCCACCCGGCAGCCTGAAAACCCTGTGCGCAGGCTGCGAATGGGAACCTTACGGGATGTGCGAGGCGGCCCTTGTCCGCCTGCACAACAGCCCCGCCATCCCTTAAACCTTGCGGTCTTTCAGCGCGGCCCAGCCACCCACAACCACAAACGCCGCAATCGTCGATTTGACCACATCACCCACCAGGAACGGGGCCACATAATACTGCCAGACCATGGCAAGGCTGTCGGCACCCCATTCGCTGGCCCAGGCCATCTTGCTGGCCAGCAGCGGCCAGGCCGCCCCCGGGATGAACAGCAATGTGGCCGGGATCAGCGCGGCGAAGAACAGTCTGACAAACCCTTTGTCCAGCCCGCGCTCCACCAGAACACCCGTCAGCCAGGCCATCGCGACAAAGCCCCACAGAAAGCCCGCTGTCGGCCCGATCAGGACTGCCGGACCGAACGAAAATCCGGCGAAAACCGGCAGGCCCACGGCCCCTTCGGCCAGATAGGCCAGC
>JAAFHS010000195.1 GCA_013298485.1 Rhodobacterales bacterium | reverse complement strand
TTCAGGCAGCGTCCACCACAAAGCGAACGATCCCACCACGTAGAACACCGAAAACATCCATATCCACATCAGCCGCCGCGTGCTGCCATCGGCAATCGCCCCCAGAACCGGGGCCAGCATGGCAATCGTGATGCCCGCGATGGTCTGCGCGCCGCTCCAATAGGCCTGCGCCGATGCACTTGCGGCCTCTGCCGCCATCCCTGTCGCCAGAAAATGGGTGCGCGCCACTTCGGCAAAGTATGGCCCGAAAATAAAGGTCAGCAGCAACGTATTGTAGGGCTGGCTTGCGAAATCAAAGAAAAACCAGCCCCAGATGCGTTTGTTCGTGCCGGCCATGCGCTGCCCCGTTGTTTTGCACGATCAAGCCTGAAAACGGCCCCCTGCGCAAGCATCACCTCATGGGCGGCCAGGGCCGCGTCGCATCCGACGCGATCCAGGCCTGCACCCAGTCGGGCAGGGCAGGGCTGTCTTCCGCCCGTCCGATTTTCGCCAGCGCCTCATCCGGCGGGATGATCCCGCCCCGGTTCGCAATCGCCGCACGCAGCAGCATATGGCTCGTGCAATCCCCCCCGCGCCACAGGCTTTGTTCCATGTAGAAAAACCGGGCGTCCCACCCGATACAGCGGCTGATCATCGTCACCTTCTGGAACAGCGTGACACGGCGGCGGTAGCGCATCGTGTTGCCTGCCACCGTCAGAAACCATCCCTGCGCCGCCACATCCCTGATGATCCCGGTGCGCTGGAACAACGGCAACCGCCCCAGATCGAACAGGGTCAGCGTCCGCCCGTTGTTCAACTCGCGCCAGGGATCAATATCCTGCGGCCATATCCGGTGCGTCGACACATGCGTGCCCAGCAGCGGCAATGCGGGGGCCTTGCGGAACTTCAGCATTTCTTTCGCAAGGCGGATATAGGGATACATCGCAGGCTCCGGTTTTTGGCGTCAGCGGTCGCGCGAATGTGGGGCAAGGTCAAGGGAAACGCGGCGGAACGCGGGTTGCACGCGTGGGCCTTGCAGGGTAGCAGTGCCTGAACCTTCGTGGTGCCGGAGATCGTGCGTGACCAATCCCCTGATCCTTCTCTTTAACTTCGTCTGGTTCCTGATCCTGGCCCATGTGGTGATGAGCTGGCTGATCAACTTTCAGGTCCTGAACCTGCGCCAGCCGCTGATTGCGCGTGTCTGGTATGGCCTGAACCAGATGGTCGAACCGATCTACCGCCCCCTGCGCCGCCTCCTGCCGCAGGTGCCCGGCCTTGATCTTGCCCCGCTGGCCGCCCTGTTCCTTCTTTATGCACTGCAATATGTGCTGATCCGCTATACCGGGCTGATGTGACGACACCCCACGCTCTGCTGGCCAGCGTTTTCGGCTTTTCCAGTTTTCGCCCTGGACAGGCCGAAATCGTCGATGCCGTCACCGCAGGCCGCAACACCCTTGCCATCATGCCCACGGGCGGCGGCAAATCCCTGTGCTTCCAGCTGCCCGCCCTCTGCCGTGACGGCGTGACCGTCGTCATCTCCCCCCTGATCGCCCTGATGCGCGATCAGGTCCGCGCCTTGAAAGCCGCCGGGGTAGAGGCGGGTGCCCTGACCTCCGGCAATACCGAGGATGAGACGGAAGATGTCTTCGCAGCCCTTGATGCAGGCCGCCTGAAACTCCTCTACATCGCGCCCGAACGCCTTGCCGCCGGGGCCACCCTGCCGATGCTGCGCCGCATCAACACCACGATGATCGCGGTGGACGAGGCGCATTGTGTCAGCCAGTGGGGCCATGACTTCCGCCCCGATTACCTGCGCATCGGCGAGTTGCGCCGCGCCTTGGGCGTGCCCCTTGCCGCCTTCACCGCCACGGCGGATGAGGAAACCCGCGCCGAAATCGTCACGCGCCTGTTTGCAGGTGCTGCCCCCGACATCTTCCTGCGCGGCTTTGACCGCCCCAATATCCATCTCGCCTTCGCCGTCAAGAACAACCCCCGCGATCAGCTTCTGGCCTTCGCCGCCGCCCGCAAGGGCCAGCCCGGCATCATCTACTGCGCCGCCCGCTCCCGGACCGAGGCCATTGCGCAGGCCTTGCGCGATGCAGGCCACGCCGCCTGCCACTACCATGCCGGGATGGACCCCGATGATCGCCGCCGGGTCGAGATCCGGTTTCAGCAGGACGATGGCCTGATCGTCGTCGCCACCGTTGCCTTCGGCATGGGCATCGACAAGCCCGATATCCGCTGGGTCGCGCATGCCGATCTGCCGAAATCCATCGAATCCTACTATCAGGAAATCGGCCGTGGCGGGCGCGATGGTGCCCCCGCCGAAACCCTGACGCTCTATGGTCCCGAAGACATCCGCCTGCGCCGCACGCAAGTCGACGAAGGGGCCGCCCCGCCTGACCGCAAGGCCGCCGACCACGCCCGCCTGAACGCCCTGCTGGGTCTGGCCGAGGCGACGCGCTGCCGCAGGCAGGTGCTGCTGGGATATTTCGGCGAGGAGGCCCAACCCTGCGGCAACTGTGATCTCTGCGACCGCCCCGTCGATGTGTTCGACGCCACCGATGCCGTGCGAAAGGCCCTGTCCGCTATCCTGCGCACCGGCGAATGGTTCGGCGCGGGCCATCTGATCGACATCCTCACCGGCAATGCCACCGCCAAGGTGCGCGACAAGGGGCATGATCAGCTGCCCACCTTCGCCGTCGGGCGTGATCTGTCGAAACCCGCCTGGGGGGCTGTCTTCCGCCAGATGATGGGCCGTGATCTGATCCGCCCCGATCCAGACCGTCACGGTGCCTTGCGCATGACCGATGCCGCCCGCCCCATCCTGCGCGGCGAGGCGGCCATTTCCCTGCGCCGCGATACGATCACCTCTGCCACCACGCGCGCGCCGATCCAGACCCTTGTGTCCGATGAGGACGCGCCCCTCCTGTCCGCTCTCAAGGCCAGGCGCCGCGCACTGGCCGAGGCGCAGGGTGTGCCCGCCTATGTCGTCTTCCCCGACCGCACGCTGATCGAAATGGCCGAACGCCGCCCCGCGAACCTGGACCAGATGATGGGCATCACCGGGGTCGGCGCGAAAAAGCTGGAAAGCTATGGGGCCGCCTTCCTTGCCGTCATCACCGGGGCCGATACCGCCCCCCTGCACCCCGCCCGGATGCGCCTTGCCGGGCAGTCGGCGGCCGGGACGTTTGATCGTCTGGCCGAGGTGCAGCTTGCCCTGATGCGCGGTGCGGATGGCACCGGCAAACCGCTCAGCCTCACGCAAAGCCAGCTGCGCAAGATTGCCGAGGCGCGGCCCTCCACCCTGTCCGAACTGGACCGCGTAGGCGATCTCGGCCCGGCCAAGATCGAACGCTTTGGGCAGGCCTTTCTGGATGTGATACGGGAAGGCTGACACCGCAGGGATGATCCGATGACCCCGAAACAGCGCATGACCGAAGGCATCGCCACCGCCCGCGCCCTGGTCGCCAGCGGCGATCTGGCCCGCGCCGAAACCCTGATCAACAGCCTGACCGATGATCCTGCCATCCGCGCGCTGGGGCCCCAGACGGCCCTTGGCCTGCCCCGCCGCCTGCATGCGGTCCTTTTGCATCTGGCCAAGGCCAGGGGCGATCCCCTGCGCCGCGCCGGATATCAGTTTCACCTCGTGCCTTCACCCGGCACCCTCGCCCCCCTGTTCCGCTATACCAGCGCCGAACAGCGTGGCATCAATGCTGCCAACGCGCGCGCCGTGCCCCGCATCATCCACCAGATCTGGATCGGCCCGCGACCCGTGCCCGCCGCCAGCGCCGCATGGCAGGCCCATGCCGCCGCCACTGGCTATGCCTACCGCCTCTGGCGCGCGGCGGATCTGGATGCCCTTGGCCTGCCCGCCACTCCCGTCTTTGCCGATATGCTGGCGCGCGGTGATTATCCCGGTGCCGTCGATGTCGCGCGCTATGCCATCCTTGCAGCCCATGGCGGCATCTACCTTGATTGCGACTGGTATCCCGCCCGCGACGATATCGCCTTCCACGATATCCTGCCCCTGACCGGGCTGACGGCCATGGCCGAGGATATCCCGCGCCAGACCGGGCAGGGGGGGCTGTTGCTCGCGAATTCCTTCATCGCCACGCCAGCGGATCATCCCGCCCTGCACCGCCTGAACACCGTCCTCGCATCCGCGCTGTCCCTGCTTCCCGACGCGCCTGCGTGGTGGTCCACAGGCCCCCTCGTCTTCACGCTTGCCGCCCGTGGCGGGGCCGTCAGCCTGGCCCCCCAGACCCTCGTCGCGGGCACCCTGCCGCGCGATGCCACCGCCACGGATGTGCAGGCCGCACGGCGCGATGCCGTCCTGGCCGACCGCGGCCTGCTCATCGCCTGGAAACCGTGGTGATCACCGCCGCCAGATGACCCGCCGGGATACCGGGTGCCCCCCCACCCCAACCCTCCCCCACAGCGGGGGGATTGAGGTGCCTTTCGCTGACGCCGCGCAGAAACCCAGGCATCCTCCGGGCATGGCGACACGCGACGCAACCGGGCGCGGTCACCCCCGCCCCAATACCTCCGGCAACCCCATCCAATGGCACTTGGGATGGCCCCGCGTCAACGCAAACAGCTGGTCCAGAAAATCCCAGGCCTGCGCATCATGCACCAGATGATGCGTCAGCAGCCCCACCGGCCCGCCCCGTTCGACCGCCCTTGCGAGATCCGCGAACAGCGCCGCATCCTCGCGCCCGCCCCGTGTTCCGCGCCAGTCAATCAGGTCGACATGCGTGTTCACCACCGCCAGCGGCGCCTCCCCCTCCGGCCCGAAGACCGACAGCCCGGTAAAGCCCAGCCCCGGCAGGGCTGCGGTCACCGCGGGCGCGATCCGGTTCCAAGGCGGCACCAGCACCGGGCAGAACTGCGCCGGCAACAGCCCTGAAAGCCGCGCGAATCCCCGCTGTAATTCATCAACCACCACCGCCAGGGGCCGGTGCGTGCCCAGCTCCTCCGCCTTCTCGCCCGGCCCCGCATGGTTCGCATGCGCCCAGCCATGCACCGCGACCGTCACATGCGCCGCCCCCGCCAGCCGCGTGGCCAAAGCCTGCCCCGCAGGTTTCGGGATCACCGCCAGCGTCACCGGCACACCCGCCGCCCCCGTCAGCCCCAGCAGCCGGTCCAGCGCTGCCGATGGTGCCGTCGCATCATCATCGCGCAGCCAGAAATCCACGTGGCCCGCCCGCCGCTCCAACGCCTGCAGAAACGCCTCGCTCATCCCGCCACGCCCCGCAGCAACCCGTCCAGCCGCACCGCCGCTCCCGCCATCGCGTGATGCGCCTGAACATGCGCCCGTGCCGCATCCCCCATGCGCCGCTGCAGCGCCCCGTCCGTCAAAATCCGCCCAATCGCCGCCACCGCCGCCCGGTCATCCCCCTCCGCCACCAGAACCCCCGTTGTCCCGTCCACCACCACCTCCGGCACGCCCGCCACCGCTTGTGCCACCACCGGCAGCCCCGCCGCCTGCGCCTCAAGATACGCGAGCCCGTAGGCCTCGCCGCAGCCCGGCCACACATACACCGCCCCCCGCGCCAGCAGTGCCGCCACCCCCGCCGCATCCAGCACACCCAGCCAGTCGATCCGCCCCGCCGGAACCCCCGCGAACAACGCCTGCACCTGCCCCTTCATCGGCCCGTCGCCCGCCACCGACAGATGCCAGTCCCCGTCGTCGGGCAACAGGGCCACCCAGGCCGCCAGTCGCGCATAACTGTCAAACTTGTCCCCCGCCCGCATCATCGCCACGCAGACCAGATGCCCCGCCTCGGGT
>JAAFHS010000194.1 GCA_013298485.1 Rhodobacterales bacterium | reverse complement strand
GTGATGATCGCACCCGCCATCAGTTCAGGCCTTCGCGCATTGCCGAACAGCAGGTTTTCGATCACCGTCGCCTCGATGTTGTAGGCCCCCGGTTCAAACGGCACGATCAGGCCATTCAGGTCCTGCACGATCAGCGCGTCCCGCAGCACCTGCCGCATTGCGACTGTCTTTGCCGCAAGATCACCATGCACCGCAAGATTGACATTGGACCGCAGCGCCAGATCAAGCATGTCGCGGGTCAGCGAGACCGCCTCCAGCACGTCAAACACGCGGGTCATCAACCCGGCGGTCCCCGTGGCATCAAAGCCCGTCATGTCAATCCAGTCGGCGGTCAGGTCAAAGTCGGGGTTGCCTGCGCGCAGCGCCTCGTCCTGGTCCCATTTGCGTGTGACCAGTGCATCCCCGGCATAGCTTTTTGGGGCCATCGGCGCATGTTTCAGGCCATACAGCAGATTGTCCCGCAAAGTGCCGAAAAAGAAAAACGACTCCCCCCCCGCATAGGTGATCGACCGTCCGCTGACCGATTCGGGCAGGCTGTGCAGGTCTTCGTCACCGGCACAGACCTTGCCCGCACTGGGCCACACGATGCGCGCCAGCGTTTCGGCCAGGATATCGCCACCGGCCCCGGTATTGCCCACGATCGCCACCGCCTCACCGGGCCGGGCGGTGAAATTCACCCGCTCCAACCCCATGGCACCGCTGTCATCGACCACACCCAGATTAACGGTGGATAGCGGCGATTGCAGGCGGCCTGCATGGCTTTGCGCCGAGACCTGCTGCAGGCTTTCATCCATGATCCCATCGACCGCGAATTGCGAGATCACCTGATGATACTTCACCTGCACATCCTGCCGGTTCTGATCCCAGTCGATCAGCTCCTTCAACGGCCCCGGCAGATCCTTGTAGGCCGCGATCACGGCCACCAACTGCCCGATATCCAGCCGCCCGCCCAGCGCCAGATAGCCGCCGATGCTGTAAAACAGGAACGGCGTGACGGATGCGAGGAAGTTGTTGATGAACTTCACTAGAAACTTCCACTGATAGATATCAAAGCGGATTTTGTAGATGCGCCCCAGACGCGCCGCGATATCCGCGCGTTCATAGTTCGATGTGTCATAGCTGTGGATCGTATGGATGCCGTCCACAATCTCGCTGACCCGGCCCGCCAGTTCGCGCGCCGTCAGTTGCCGCTCGCGTCCCAGCACCAGCAACCGGCGCCGCATCTTGGGGATGATGAACGCCTGCACCGCAACCAGCGCCGCCGTGATCAGGCCAAGCGGTATGCTTTGCACAAAGATGAACACCAGTGCCGTCAGCGCCTGCCCGCCCAGCAGCGCCGGGGCCACGAACGCGTCCCCGGTAAAGCCGCCCAGGGGTTCGACCTCATCCTTGACCATGCTTGAGATTTCGGCACCCTTCAGCCGCTTGAACGCTGCAGGCGGAAAGCGCAGAATGTGGTCGACCAGCGTAAACCGCATCCGCCGCAGCAGCCGTTCACCCAGTTTGCCCTTGTAGATATTGATGTAGTATTTGAACAACCCGTTCACGATCACCAGCGCCAGAAACACCCCGCTCAGCGCGAACAGCGTGCCCAGCCGTTCCAGCGGTACGCCGGGGAACAGGACGGTTTCGCCCAGGCCCGGCAAATCCACTGCGATCCGCATGAACAGCTGCGTCGCCCCCGCATCCGCAAATCCCTCCCCCTGAATGGGGCCGTTCACGATCTGCTTGGGCAGGTTGAACGACAGGAAATACGGGATCATCGACACCGCAACCACGCCCAGTATCCAGAACTGCTGTGCCTTCGTATGGGTCCAGATATAGCGGGTGATATTTGCGTCTAACATGACGTCAGGCTGCCCTTCCTTGGCACGTGGTGTCGCGCCATCCCATCACTCAAGCCCAATCATTTGGGCCGCGCAAGGCGTTTCATGATGCGCTACATCGCCATCTTGGCCTTCATCTGGCTGGCTGCCTGCGCATAACCCCCTGCGGCCCCATCAATGAAATGCATGTGATCCCGGCTCATGATCGAGGGCACGATGCAGGTGACCAGCGCCGAGGTCTGCCGGTGCAGCCCGAACTGGCAGATCCCTTTTGCCGCCGCATCCTCCAGCCGCGCCTCGATTTTGGCCATCCGGGCGGGATCGATATCGATCGTCATCTTCAGCCCGTCATCGAATTTGCGGAAATCGGTGTTCTGCGCCAGTTCGCGTCCGTAACTGCGCACGTTAAAGCCGCCCACCGTCAGATTGGTCCGGTACAGAATGACGGTCATCATCACCGCGAAAATCACCTTTGCCTTGGCCCACAGACGGTTGCCGCGCGGGGGGGTCAGGGCGCGCACTTCCGCCTCCATCCCCCCCAGATGGAATTGCGGCACCGGGCCTTCGGGCGGCAGCGGGCTTCCCGCACCACCATCCGCATTCGCAATCGCCACGACATCCGCAACCAAGGACCGGAACGCATCGCCCACGCCTTGCGCACCCGCCACCGCGATGATCGACACGATGCTGCCGTTGCGCGACTGGATCGGGTTCCACCGGCATGACAGCCCCGTCAGATCGGGTTTGCTGCCGGGCGGGGCGACCTCCACCGCGAAATCGCCATGTTTCATCCGCGCCTCGGCCCAGGCAGATCCGCCGCCGGCAAACATCGCGAAGGTCAGATCGGGGCCGGACTGATACCGCGCCACCCGCACATCCCGGTCTGCCGCGCGGATCGCGGCCAGCGGCACCAGCGCCACGCGCATCTGCAAATCCAGATCCTCCGCGATCCAGCGCGCCACCGCCGCCAATGCCCCGCGCGCAGCCTCTACCCCCTCGGGCGGCACCGCAATCGCCGCACCATCCCCGCCGAACACGAACGGATAATCGTTCCGCCCCAGCGCGTTCAGCACCGCTGTGATGACCGACGCCCCCGCCATGTTGACCATCTTGTACTTGCCATCCGCAATCGCCTGACCCGACGAGACGACATCCGCCATCGCCAACGCCCAGCCATCCGGCAGCGGGCGATAGCGCGCGATATCCGCGACATCCTCAAATTCGGCAAAAACGGGCAGGTCGGACAGAAACGGGTGCGCAAACGATACTGACATCAGGCGGGCCTATCCTTGTTTGCACCCATGCAACGGTGCGCCGCATGATCCGTCAACTCACATTCCGGCGTGTGCGGCACGGGCGAACGTGACCAGATGGCACGATTTTCGCAAGACAGATTGCTATGGAAACGATCAGCCAATCTAAATGGACAGAATTTTTGGCCTGCGCTAGGGTGGCCGCCAACGGTGCGGCGTGCCAAACGCTCGGCCACAGGGCGGCGAACAGAAAAAGGCCGGACGCAATGACACCACAAGGGCCGGGATCAGGCGCTGATCTGCTGCGGATCGAAGACCTCAAGGTATCCTTCAATCTGGCCACGGGCAGGCTGGATGCACTGAAAGGCGTGGGCCTGCGCGTGCTGCCGGGCAAGATCACCGCACTTGTGGGCGAATCCGGGTCCGGCAAATCCATCCTCGGCCAAGCCGTGATGGGCCTGCAGACGGCCGCCGCACATGTCAGCGGCCGTGTGCTGTTTCAGGACATCGACTGCGCGGGCCAGCCGCGCGAACTCCTTGGCCTGCCGCGCGACGGACGGCTGATCCGGTCGATCCGTGGCCGCCAGATCGGGATGATCTTTCAGGAACCGATGACCTCGTTTTCCGCACTGCACACCATCGGCAACCAGATATCCGAAGCCCTGCGCATCCACACCGCCCTGTCACCGCGTGAGCAGCGCGCGCGGTGCGAGGAGATGTTGTCCCAGGTCGGCTTTTCCAATCCCCGACGCGTGTTCGACATGTATCCGTTTGAGCTGTCCGGCGGCATGCGCCAGCGCGCGATGATCGCGATGGCCTTGATCTGCGGGCCATCCCTGCTGATTGCGGATGAACCCACAACAGCGCTCGACGTCACAATTCAGGCGCAGATCCTGACCCTACTGCGCGATCTGCAGCAGCGGCTGGATATGGCGATCCTGCTGATCACCCATGATCTTGGCGTCGTGGCCAATGTCGCCGATGAAGTGGTCGTCATCTATCAGGGCCGCATCATGGAGGCGGGGCCGGTCGAGGATATCTTTCAGCGGCCCCAGCACCCCTATCTCAAGGGCCTGATGGCCGCGATCCCGCATTTCGGCATGGCGCGCGGCGAACGGTTGCAGCCCTTGCGCGATATCAAGATTGACCGCCAGAACCTGCTGGGTGCCATCGGCGCGCCTGCGGCAAAGGCCGCAGCCCCCCAGGCCGCCGCAGCCGACCTTCTGCTGTCGGTGCGCAACATCAGCAAAACCTATCAGACCCGCAGTCAGGCCTGGGACATGCCCAAGGCGGGTGAGCGGGCAAAACCCGTCGTCGATGATGTCAGCTTTGATATCCGGCGCGGGGAATGCCTTGGGCTGGTGGGCGAAAGCGGCTGCGGCAAGACCACCGTCAGCAAGATACTGATGCGCGCCGTCACACCCGATGCAGGGACCGTCACCTATGATGACGGGTCAGGCCCCGTTGATGTGCTGGCCGCCGCGGGCGATGATCTGCAACGCCTGCGCACGCAGATACAGATGGTCTTTCAGGACCCCGTCTCATCCCTGTCGCCGCGCATGACGGTCGGCAATATCCTGTCCGAACCCCTGGACATCCACGCGCGCGGCACGCCGCAGCGGCGGCGCGAGACGGTCGATGCCCTGCTGCGCGCCATCGGGCTGGATCAAAGTGCCCGCCACCGCTATCCGCACAGCTTTTCCGGCGGGCAGCGCCAGCGCGTCGGCATTGCACGCGCCCTGGCCCTGGCACCGGGCCTGATCGTCTGCGACGAACCCGTCTCGGCCCTTGATGTGTCGGTGCAGGCGCAGATCTTGAACCTGCTGAAAGATCTGCAAAAGGATCTGGGGCTGACCTATCTGTTCATTTCACACAACCTTGCCGTCGTCGATTACATGGCCGACCGTGTTGCCGTGATGTGGGCGGGAAAAATTGTCGAAATCGCACCGCGCGAAACCATCATGCAGGCCCCCGTGCATCCCTATACCCGGACCCTGCTGGCTGCCGTCCCCTATCCCGATATGAACAGACGTTTGGATTTCGCTGCAGTCGGCCATAACAGCATCACGGCCAGCGAAGATTGGGCCCCGGCATTCCAGGCGGGCACGGCTGCAATGGCCCCGCTTGATCTGGGCGGCGGGCATTTCGTGCTTGCCAACCCCGCCGCCGACCTTGCAGAACTGACCCGATGATCACGCGCCGCACCACGCTTGCCCTGCTGGCCTCGGTCGCCCTGCCCCGCGCAGGCCGCGCCGATGCCCCCCTGTTCGCGGCGGATGTGGCCGCAGGCACCCTGCCGCCGATGGCCAGCCGCCTGCCCGAAAATCCCCGCGTGATGGACCTGCCCGCCATGGGGCGGCAGACGGGACGTCAGGGCGGGACAATCCGCATGCTGGTCGGCGGGCAGCGCGATGTGCGCCTGATCCCGATCAACAGCTATGCCCGCCTTGTCGGCTATGATGCCGATCTGGCGCTGCAACCCGATATCCTTGCCGGGTTCGAGGCGACGGAAAACCGCATCTACACCCTGCATTTGCGCAAAGGGCACCGCTGGTCCGACGGCAATCCCTTTACCGCTGCCGATTTCCAGTATGCCTGGGATGATGTCATCAACAATGCCGATCTCTATCGCGGCGGCCCGCCCGTCGATCTGATCGCAGGCGGCGAGGTCTGCACGTTCGCGGCGGTGGATGATCTGACGG
>JAAFHS010000193.1 GCA_013298485.1 Rhodobacterales bacterium | reverse complement strand
TTGGCGATCTGTCTGGAAGCTCTGGCTTGCGGCAAAAGCGTGCAGCGCGGCCAGCGCACGCTCGGTCGCGCGGGAGATGGCGATATCGCTGCTGAGCTGGGGTGTGGCGGTTGCAGCGATGCGGGAAAGGGCTGCAGCGGCGTGTGTAATGACGATCCGGTTGCACCGGTGGGCCAGCGGATTGTCGAACAGCAGGCGCGACCGCCGCCCTGCCGCCTGCAGGCCGGTGCGGGATATCCAGGCCTCGCGCAGGGTCGAGGCCTGCAGGCTGATGCTGCGCAGCGGAATGCCCAGCGATTGTGCCCAGTCATCCCATTTTGCCCGGTGAACCGGTTGAAAGGGCAGGATCGGCACCCATGGCGTGCGCAACGCATCGGCCACGATGGCCCCGTGCATGGCTTCGGTGATGACAAGACGGGCACCCCTGATCTGCGAAAGCAGGTGGGGCACCGGTGCGCGCGGATCAAGGAAGGTGATCCCGGCTGCGGCGCAAACCTCGGCCCAGGCACCGCGGGCGATACTGTCGACATGGGGCATGAAGGCGATGCCAACAGTCTCGGCGGGCGGCGGCAGGGGCGTGGCCCGCAGCAGTACGGCGGCATCCGTGATCGCGAGACGCGGATCGACGCCAAGCGCTCGCGCGGTCAATGGGCCGCGCAGCCACAGAATGTCCCAGCTGCCGTCATGCACATCGGGGGCGCGTGTATAGCCGCCAAAGCCGGACCCTGCGACGATCTTGCGAGGGGCCTTGGGAAGGTAGTCCCACAGGATCGACCCGATGCCGAGAAAGAGTGCGTCATCCCGGTCATCCAGCAGACCTGCAGGCAACAGATGCGCCCACATCGTGGCATTCAGCTCATCCCCGAAATTCGGGGGATTGCCTTGGAAATAGGTCAGTTTCATGTCGCCTGCACCTTCTTTGTCCGCAGCATGGCCCACAGGCCCCGGGCCTGCGGCCATGACAGGGCTGCGGCCGCGGCCAGATAGACCAGCGCGCCGATCAGCATCTGTGCGGCCAGAACAATGGCGGACGACAAGTCGGGGGACAGCAGTTGCGGCAAGGCCATCATCACGGCGGCCATCAGGAGACTGGCACCAATCGGGCCGCGCAGACTGTTCAGATAGCTGGCAAGGCGCATGTCAAGGATGCGTAGGGTCATGCGGATGGTCAGCGGCCATAGCAGGATGGTGCGCACGGCAAGGGACAGCATCATGAGACCCAGACCGTAGGGATAAAGCAGCGCTATCAGCGGCAATGCGGTGAGTTGCACACCCGCCTGATACCAGAACCACCAGTCCGCACGCCCCTGACTGCGGATCAAGGCGGCCTGCACGATGCCGAGGCCCGCCATCATGCCGATCACGGCGAAACCCTGCACGGCGGCGATGGCCCCGGCCCATTGTGGACCAAAGACCAACGGGACGCCGGTGCGTAACTTGCGATCAGGAAGGCGCGTCTGCATTTTTCAGGCTCTCCCTGCATCGAAGCCAGCAGGACATTCGACACCGGGCTGAAGACGCCGACCGTCAGGTCGCTGAGCATCTGAAACAGACGCCGTGCAAAAAAGAAAAGACCGAGCATGACGGGGCCGCCGAGCAACCCAACAAGCATCTGGTCAAGCCGCATTTCATTCAGCAGCCGGTTCCCCGCAGAAAAGATGCCAAAGCGCCAGAGATCGCGCGCAGCCGCCCGCGTGACCGCCACGCCGGGCCACCAGCGCGCGGCGGGCAGCATCACCATGACGGCCACAACCGACGACAGCACCTGCGACACGGCAAGCGCCCAGTACCCGGCGCCCATGATGACCATCACGATGCAGACCCCGCCGCCCAGCAGATTGGCAAGGGTGGTGCGCAGTGCAATATAGCGGAACTGCACGGCGCGCGTGATCAGTGCCGTGGGCACCACCGTCACGGATTCCAGCATCAGACGCACGCCGATCACCGGCAGAAGTGTGGCAAGTGCGGGCGTCTCGGCCCAGACGGCGATCCAGCCTGCGGTCAGCCACAAACCGCAATAGAGCAGAACGCCAAAGCCCGCGCAGGCCCAGAAGACCGTATCCAGATGATCGTCCCGCAGATCGGTACGCTGGACCAGCGCGTCGCCAAAGGCGATGGGGATGGCACAGCTGATGAACATGACGACGGTCGTCGCCAAGGCCACGATGCCGAAATCACCGGGCGACAGAAAGCGCGACGCGGTAACAAAGACGGCGGCGGAGATGGTGGTTGCCACAAGGATATTGACCAAAGACCACAGACTGCCCGCCATCGCCGCGCGCGCGCGACCGCTGCGCAGATGCGCGCGGGGGGCGGCCTTTGCCGCCGGGGGCATCTGGACCAGCATATCCGTCATCGGCTGCCTTCGCGCATCAGTGTCAATTCAACGTGGTGCCGGGAAGGATGACATCGACGATGTCGCCCGGACGCAGGGGTTCGGTGGCTGCGTTGCGCAACACGTCACCCTGCCTTCGGATCACGATTTCCACCTCGACCTCCGCCGGATCACCCGTCATCCGGGAGGTCGCCAGCAGGTGCGATGACAGGGCCCGCTGTGTGGCAATCTTGCGGTCAATCTCGGCAAGTTCGGCATCGACCTGCTGGCCCTGGGTCACGATCCCGGCCAGTCGCGTGTCAAGCAGGCTGATCCGGTCACTTTCGGCGGTGGCGAGGTTCTGGCGGGCCTCAAGTAAGGCGGTTGAGACATCAAGCGTCTGATTTTCGACCGTGACAAGCAAACGCTCCACCTCGGACAGGCGGGCATTGGCGACAAGGCCGCGGTCTGCGAGGGATTCGGCGCTTTCCACTTCGCTGCGGGCAAGCTCCTGTTGACGGGTCAGCGCCACCTGCTTTGCTTCCAGCGCCGCGATCTCGGCGGCGATCAGGGTTTTCTGATCCTCGATGGCCGCAAGTTCGCGGTCAAGATTGTCCTGACGCACGGCCATGATGGCCTTTTCCGCCGCAATCAGCGCGGTTGCGGCCGTGCCGGACGCAATGCCCGGCAGAACATCGGGGAAGGGGGCATCATTGCGTTCGGCGTCAAGCCGGGCCCGCTGCACAAGAAGGCGTTCGCGCTGATCCTCCAACAGGACAAGCGCGCCTTCCGCCTTGATCAGATCGCGTGCGCCTTCGCTGCCGCGCAGAAGATCGTCCAGCAGCCCGCCCGCAAGGCCGATGGCATGCTCTGCCGACAGGCCGGGGCGGAAATCGAACTGACCGGGTGCCCGCACAAGCCCCATCACGACAATCGGCTGATAGGTGACAATTTCAATCGTGGCATCGGGTCGTTCGGGCAGCGCAAAGCGGTTCTGCAGCGCCTCGGCAATCTCGGCACCCACCTCCTGCGATGTACGCCCCCCAGCCTGGACCGCGCCCAGAAACGGGACGTTCAGTGTGCCATCAAGACCGACAGCATAATCCGCCGTCATCGCGGGCCAGTCCTTGAGCACGCGGCTGACCGGTTCCCCTTCAAGGACGCGCAGGTTCAACACATCGCCGGGACCAATGCGGTAGGCATCTTGTGCCAGTGCAGGCCTGGCAGCCCCGGTGGCCAGCGCCAGAACGAGCATGGCGATCCAGTGTTGCAGGGGGACAGGACGGGGCTTTTGCATCATGGGTGCACAGCCTTGTCCGCGATCAATATGAGCCACCCGCGCGCAGGACCGCCGGGATCGTGCGCAGAATGATGCCGATGTCGCAGATGATGCTCCAGTTTCTAACATAGCACCGATCAAGGATGACGCGCTGACGGTACCCGGTATCGCTGCGTCCACTGACCTGCCAGAGGCCGGTCAGGCCGGGACGGGTGCGCAGATAGTGGTTGAATGACGGACCATAGCGGCGAGCCTCGTCCGTCACGACGGGGCGGGGGCCGACAACGCTCATGTTGCCCATCAGGATGTTGAACAGCTGGGGCAGCTCGTCAATGCTCAGCTTGCGCAGGATGCGGCCCACGGGTGTCACGCGCGGATCATCCCTCAGCTTCTGTGTCTCGGTCCATTCCTTGCGCAGATCGGGATTGTCACGCAGGCACCGGTCAAGGATGACATCGCCATTCACCGCCATGGTGCGGAATTTCCAGCAGTTGAACGACTTACCGCCGAAACCGATCCGCCTGTGGCCGTAAAGAACCGGGCCGGGGCTGGTGAGGCGGACCAGAAGGGCAATCCCGATCAAAAGGGGTGCCAGCATGATAATCGCCATCATCGCGGCCAGCAGATCGAAGCTTCGTTTGGCCAGACCGCCCACCGGTTCGGTGAAATGCGCGGCGCTACG
Source organism: Rhodobacterales bacterium (assembly GCA_013298485.1). Classification (GTDB taxonomy): domain Bacteria; phylum Pseudomonadota; class Alphaproteobacteria; order Rhodobacterales; family Rhodobacteraceae; genus JAAFHS01. The sequence goes on along the minus strand of JAAFHS010000193.1, from coordinate 1,516 downwards.
GACCCTGGTGTCACGGAATTCGGTCTGCATTTCAGCTTGTGAACCCGCCATGGTCTGTTCAGCCGCAAACTTCATTGTCGCCTCCAGGAATGATGTGCCACGCACAACTATAGCCTGCACGGCGCGGGTTCTCAGCCCGTTATGCGGCAGCGCAGCGTAAACTGGCCGACCCGCTGGCGGGTTCCTGCCATGTACCGGGATCTGCAGGCCCGGATGTGCAGTCTTTGGGCGGAATGCAATCTGAGGCGATACAATCCGAAGTTGAAAATTGCGAATCGGGTGCACGCGAAGATGATCTGGCGGCGCAGAACAACGCCGTCGTCCAGCGGGACCGGACACATCCGCAGTATGGCGCTGCGTGACGAAGGCGTCTTCATGAACCTGCAGGCGAATTCTTGATGTCTGCGTGACCGGACCGACAGACCTGTCAATCCATGCGTACCGTCGGGATACCCATCACCAGCTTGCCGCCATGCGCGGTCCCATCGCCAAGGCGAACCACGCCCTTGCCCATGATCTTCACGATTGATGATCCTTGGGTCATCGTATCGGGCGGCCCGATGCAGATGCAAGTGCCGCCCACCGTCGCCATCGGCTGACCGTTGACGCGCACGAATGTCTGGCCGGGATTGACGACAGGCCCGCCGACATGTGGTTTCGGCCCCGGATCGATCACCGGGCAGACGTGATTGTGGCCGAGCAGTGAAACAGGTTTTCCCATCAGTCGATACTCCAGACATCATCTTCGGGGGCCGGGGCAGGGGTCTCGGCTGTCTCTGCCGGTATCGCATGGCGATCAGGATACACCATTTTCGTCGGACTGCGAAACCGAAAGCTGCCATCGAAGTCGCCGCCGTTGGCCCAGGTGAACAGGCCCGGGTCGGTGCGCTGCACCATCGGGTTCAACTCCACCAGGCGGATGCGGAACCCGTCCTTGCCCGGTTCTGCAAAGACATCCAGCGCCACGTCCGACAAGGGGAGGCGCGGCAGGATACGTGCGGCAAAGCCTTCAAGCGCGGATTTCAGCATCACCTCGTAGATGCCGATCTCGGGGAAGATGCCGCCCGCATGATATTGCGAGATGCCGACCACCCGGTGATTGCGCACGAAAATGCGGAACTCCGCCCATTTCGGGATCGGCAGCCAAGGAAACAGGAACAATGACATCGCGGCCCCGTCCTGCAGACCGCGCTTGATCAATCCCGCAGGCCGGGGGTTCGGTCGCCGCAACAGCCACAGCGCCCCGTTCGGGCCGACGGCACGCGGGCTGCCCGCGTCGGTCTTGAAGCTGCACAGATCAAGCCGCAGATGCGCGCCCATCGGGTAGTGTGTCATGACTACGGCCAAGTCCGATTTCAGGATGTTGGAAAAATCCGCGGGGCAGGGGTCGCCGATGCTGCTCATGAACCCTGGCGTGCCCGCCCCGATCAGGATCAGATCAGGCCGCGACAGATAAACCCGGTCGAACGGCAGCATCAGATCGGCCAGATCATCGCACCACACCCCCATTGCCGTG
>JAAFHS010000192.1 GCA_013298485.1 Rhodobacterales bacterium | reverse complement strand
AGCACCAGATTGACCGCCTCCGCCGTGTCCGCCACACTGACCCGGTTCAACGTAATCCCATAGTCGCGCAGCAAAATCCCGCCCACCGTATCGCTGACATAGGCGTTGATATTGTCCGCCCCCCCCCACATGAACCAGTTGACCTCACCGCCCCGCGCGGCCTGCAGCACCTGCTCCCAGTCCATCGCCAGCAGCGCGTCGCCATCCGCCGTATCCGCCGCCGCAGCGCCTGCCACCGACCCCAGCAAAGCCGCCATCATCCAGATCTTCATCCCTCAGGTCCTCCGCAATTTTGGCCTTTCTGCGATATGCCCAACCAAAGGTCCAATGCACAGTTGCGTTATGACGCCCGCGCCCCGCCCAAAAAATCCGTTTTGACAAGCGCCCGGTTCGGGATACACTGCATGGATTAACGCACCCCAAGGGGGATTTGATTTTGAATAACGTGTTCAAGCAGGCCAAACGGCTTGGCAAGTTGTCGACTGTTCTGGGCGAAGATGTTCTTGTTCTTCTCCGCTTCGAAGGTTCCGACTATGTGAATGACCTGTTCGCCTGGCGGGTTGAGGCGCTTTCCACCGACCCCGGCATCAGCTTTGATGACCTGATCGGCACCCATGCCACCGTTGAAATCATGTCGCGCGCCGATGGCCCGCGCTATTTCGATGGCATCATCACCGATGCCGAATGGGCGGGCGAGGGCGAAAACGGCCTGCGCTACAACCTGACCCTGCGGCCATGGTTCTGGCTGGCCAGGCATCGCCGCAATCAGCGGATTTTTCACAACCAGACCGTTGTCCAGATCCTGACGGAACTGCTGCAACCCTATTCGGGCCTTGGCAGCCCCGCGCTCGACAAGAAACTGACCTCAGACTACCCGGTGCTGGAATACACCGTGCAATACCGCGAAAGCGATCTGGCCTTTGCCTGCCGCATGATGGAACGGTTCGGGATCAGCTATCATTTCACGCATCAGGACGGCAACCACACCATGGTGCTGACCGATTCGGTTGATGAACATGATCCCCTGCCCGGCGAGACGCGCCCCTATTTCGGGGTGGATGGCCATAATGTTGCGGATGAAGAGCATTTCTGGGAATGGAAAGCCGCCCGCAACATGACCACAGGTGCCATGCGCCTCACCGACTACAACTTCAAATGGCCCCGCGCCAAGATGGAGGTCGACCGCGCGGGCGATGCCGAATATGCCGAAGGCCGCATCGAAAGCTTCGACTACCCCGGCGACTATCTCTATCAGGATGAAGGCAAGGGTGTCGTGGCCCTGCGCATGGCGCAGGAACGCGGGCAGGACCGCAAGCATACCGCCATTGGCGATTGCACCAGCCTGTCGGCCGGCCTGACCGTCACCCTGCGCGGCGATCCCATGCCGGGTGAGGCGTCAGGGGCCTTTCTCTGCCTGCGCGCCACACATCGCTATGTCTCCGACAGCTACGGCTCAGGCGGGTCAGGCGGCGATGACTATGCCTATACCGGCAACTATCTTCTGATGCCCCTCTCCGCCCCGTTCGCCCCTCGCCGCAAGACACCGCTGGCCATTGTGCAAGGCCCGCAGACCGCTGCTGTCGTCGGCGAAGGCGAGATTGACTGCGACGAATATGGCCGCATCCTCGTGCGCTTTCACTGGGATCTGAAGAACGCCTTTTCCATGCGCTGCCGTGTCAGCCAGAACTGGGCCGGACAGGGCTTTGGCGGCATGGTCATCCCCCGCATCGGGATGGAGGTTGTCGTCGAATTCCTGGAAGGCGACCCCGACAAGCCCCTCGTCACGGGCTGCGTCTACAACGAACGCAACATGCCCCATTACACGCTGCCCGCGCATAAATCGAAATCGGTGTTCCGCACCGACACGCATCAGGGCGACGGCTTTAACGAACTGACATTCGAAGATCAGCGCGGCTTTGAACGCATCTACATGCACGGCCAAAAGGATCAGGACATCGATATCGTCAATGATCGCAACAAGAAGATCGGCAATGACCAGACCGAAACCATCGGTCGCGACAAGATGATTGCGGTGGCCCGCGACCATGTCGAAAACATCGGGCGTGATGCGGTGATCAATGTGGCCCGCGACGTGCGCTACACGGTCGGTGCGAACGAAATAGATACCTGGGGCAAGGATCACGTCGAAACCGTGGGCAACATCCACAAGGAAACGATCGGTGCCGACCACCTTGTCGAAATCGGTCGCAACCGCGAAGAAACCATCAACGGGACGCTGACCCAGGATGTGGGATCCGGCATCACCATCAACACGGGCAACCATGCCCTGATGGCGTTCCAGAAGTTCACGATTTCCGGGCCTGGCGGCAAGATCGTGATCGACCCCTCGGGCATCACGCTCGAGGCGATCGCAATCAACCTCAAAGGCATGGTGTCGATGACGATGGGTGGCCCCGCGCAAGTCACGACGCTGGCCCTTGCCGCCAAGGATGCCCTGCCGCTGGTCGAAGAATGCCCGCCCGAAGGATAGGAAGTTAATCCATGCTGCCCATCGCGCGCGTTACCGATATTCACATCTGCCCGATCTGCGGCCCGAACATGATCGTGGCGGGCGGCATGACCATGGTCGATGGCCTTCCCATCGCGCGGCTGGGCGATATGACGGCCTGTGGTGCCAGCATCGTGCTGGCGTCGTTTACCCACAAGGAAAACGGTATGGGCATCGCCTATCTCGGGTCGCTGACCAGCCACGGTGGCGTGATTACGACCGGATCGCCGATGCACAAGGTCTCGCCCTGATCCGGCACCCTCTCAGTCTGAAAGACTGAGATCAGAACTGCCACCCCGGCAGTCCCCCTTTGTCATGACTCAATTGCGTAAGCCCATCAGGTCGCTCCGCCCCGCCAAACAGCCATCACCCGCCCGAAGACCACAATGCGCGGGCCTCTTTGCAACAGTCCCGTTATTTGCGCGGCCCCCACACGATCACGCCCTTACGGTGCGGTATTGTCAGCTTATACCAAAGCATTACCCCCATCCGGACCAATCCCATGCTCCCCCTTTTCGCCGCCACCATCCTGTGCCTGACCACCCTTTACGCCCTGCGCGGCGGACTGGTCGGTGAACGCGGGTTTCTGACTATCGCGGGGTTTGATGCCAATGCGCTGTTCATGGGGGTCGCGGCCGTCGGGGCCGCAATCTGGTTCTTCGGCCCGATGTACGGGGCCGCCCTGATCCTGTCCGTGATGATCCATGAATTCGGCCATGTCGCCGCCTACCGCGTCTGCGGGCACCGCGATGCGCGGTTCCGCCTGATCCCGCTGATCGGCGGGGTGGCGATCTCGAACCAGGTCCCTGCCAGCTATGAGAAAGACTTTTTCATCACCCTGATGGGCCCCGGCATCTGCATCGCCCCCATGGTGCTGGCCTATGTGATCGTGCAGCAGGATTTCATCTGGACGCTCAGCCCGGATGCCGCCGTTTTCCTCCAAGTCTTTGCCACTGTCACCGGTGCGTTGAATTTCTTCAATCTGCTGCCTTTCTGGCCGCTCGATGGCGGACGGTGCCTGGCTGTTTTGTGCAAGATCTTCTGGCCTGGCGGTGCGCGGCAGGTGACCATGGCGATGTCGGGGGCCGCGATTGCGCTGGCCATCTACAGCCAGTCCATCGCGATGACGGTCTTTGCCGTGATGGGCGTGCAAAGCCTGTTTGCCGCCGAACAGATCGCCCGCTTCCAGCGCCCGATGGGCAAGACGCGCGGTGCCCTTGCCGCTGCCGCCTATGCCGCAACCATCGTGACCTTCGGGACGATCGGCTGGCCGCTGCTCAACGCGTTCTTCTGAACAGGGGATTGGAGCGGGCGGCGGGAATCGAACCCGCGTCTTTAGCTTGGAAGGCTAAGGTCTTACCATTACACAACGCCCGCGCTGGCGCATGGCATAGCACCCCTGCACCAAAGGCTCAACCCTTGGCCCTATCCAACCCACTCCCGGGTGGACTGCACCCCAAGAGACCTGCCGAGGTTTCTGCTTTACGCAGGTTTGCATTGGCGCTATCCGTGCCGCTTACCCAACGGAAAGCCAACACTGCGCGATGCGGGACACGGATCAGATCAATCGGCTGATGCTGGCGGTCGCCGGGCGCGATACCGACGCTTTCCGCGCGCTTTACGAACAGACCTGCGGCCGCCTGATGGCCATTGTCCTGTCCATCTGCCGCGACCGTCATGTGGCCGAAGACCTGCTGCAGGACGTCTATGTTCAAGTCTGGCGGCGTGCAGACAGCTTTGATGCTCATCAGGGATCGGCGATGGGTTGGCTGACGGTGATCGCGCGGCACCGGGCCATTGACCATATCCGCAGTCAAGCGCGCACCTATGCCCGGACACCCGCAGATATGCAGGCCGAGCTTGACCGCCTTCCCGCGCTGACGCCGGATGTAGAGCAGACTGCAGAGCTGCGCGCGCTATCCGCCTGCCTCGAACGCCTGCAGCCAGAGCACCGCAAAGCCATTCTTCTTGCCTATTACCATGGCTGGAGCCGCAGCGAACTTGCGCTACATTTCAATATTCCGGAGAGTACCGTCAAGACATGGCTGCGCCGCGGCCTGATCGCGCTGCGCTCCTTCATGGATGGTGATTGAACATGGCGGAAAATCCAGAAAAGCGTGCGGCGGCCTTCGAACGCGCCCTTGGCCTTGACCCGCTTTCCGGCGAAACCGATGCCGAACGCCGCGACCGCGAAGCGTTGGAGCAGCGGCTGGCCCCGCTCGCCGATCTCCTTCCAGAGGTGACGCCCAGCAACGATCTCTTCGCGCGCATCGCCGGGCGGGCGGGTCTTGAAACCCCGCTCAGCGGTATTCACATCGCGCGCAGCAATGCCGGGGTCTGGACCCATTTTGCCGACGGGATCGAGGTGAAAACCCTGTGGCGCAGCCGGCAAAGCGGGCGCAGGGCATTCATGCTGCGCATGCAGCCGGGTGCCGTCATGCCCACGCATGATCATCACGGTGACGAGGAATCGCTGGTGCTGGAAGGCGATATGCAGATCAACGGCGTTGAATTCGGTCCGGGCGATTTTCAGGTCGCCTTCGCGGGCACCAAGCACCCGGTGATCACCACGCGCGGCGGCTGTCTGTGCTTTATCAGCATCGCCTATCAGGGTACAGCTCATCACGCCGCAGCCCCGTGATGCTCCAGCCCGCGGCCTGCGCCCTCAGACCGGGCTGAACACCAATCCGATCCCCGGCGTCGTCGCAGGGTCCCCCGGCATCGACACATAGGGCGCCGTCTGTTCCAGCAGCCGCACCTCCCCCGCCGCCTGCAACGCGGTCATCGCCGCGTCAAACCCCGCCTCCCACACCGTCATCTTCACCGTCAGCACGATCACCCCGCCCCGCCTGCAGACCCGGATCAGCTCTGGCAGCGCCTCGGCCCCTACATGGCCCGTCGTGAACACGCCCGTTGACACGATCCCCGCATAGGCCCCGTCCGCAAACGGCAAGGGCCCGCCCAGCGCCAGATTGTGCAGCGCCCGGTACACCCCCTTGCGTGCGGCCACCGCCAGCATGCCGGGCGACAGGTCCAGCCCGTCCACCACCCCGTACCCCACCAGCGGCGGCCACTGCCCCATCAGCCCCGTGCCCACGCCTGCATCCAGGATCGGCCCCGCCCCGCGCGGCAGATGCCGGGCCAGCAGGGCCAGCGCAATCGTCGGATGCCGATACCCCGATGCGGCCATATCCGCCTCATAGGTCTCCGCCCATTTGTCATAGGCCGCCGCCACCTGCTCCGGTGATCCCGCCGCATAGACAGCCCCCAGATGGCCATCATGTGT
>JAAFHS010000191.1 GCA_013298485.1 Rhodobacterales bacterium | reverse complement strand
CACCGCCATGTAGCACAACCCAAGCGGCAGCTGCATGGCAAACCAGCGGTCCGCAACCGTGATTGCCGTCAGTTGCCCCCATATCGCCATCCACCGCAGCAGGATCAGCGTGCGCAGCCGGATCCAGTCGGTTTGCGTTTCGCGCGACAAGACGCCAAGGCGCGACGACAGCATGATGTGTTGCTCTTTCCCTTGACCAATCTCATAGTTAACCCATCCGCAGCCCAGATCAATCGGGTCTGCGCGGGGTGGGGTGGGACATGGACAAGACAGCAGCATTGCTTGGCGTTGCCGCTTTGGTGGGCCTGATTGGCGGCGGCTATGGGTATTACCAGTATCAGCGATCGAACGATCCCTATGCCGATTGCCGTGGCGGTCTGGCTGCGGGCGATATCGGCGGGCCATTTACCCTGGTGGATGATACGGGGGCCACCGTCACCGATGAAGATGTCATCACAAAACCCAGCCTGATATACTTTGGATATACATTCTGCCCGGATGTCTGCCCGTTTGATGCCGCACGCAACGCCGCTGCCGTCGATATTCTGGAAGAACGCGGGATTGAGGTGACGCCGATCTTTATCACCATTGATCCGGCCCGTGATACGCCGCAGGTCCTTGCGGAATTCACCGAAAATATTCATCCCGCAATGATCGGCCTGACGGGCAGCGAAGAACAGATTAAGGCTGCCGCAACCGCCTATCGCATCCTATACCAAAGACGTGAAACAGGGGATGCGTTTTATCTGATGGATCATTCGGTGATGACATATCTCGTTCTGCCGGATGTGGGCTATGTCGACTTTTTCAACAACACCGACACCGCCGAACAAATTGCCGACCGTGTCGCCTGTTTTGTGGGGGCGTGACGCGCCACGAGGCCCGAAACACGATCTTGCAGCAAAAAATTGAAAAAACGCTTTATGTCGCTAGATCATGGTCAGGCAATGGGAGAGATGCGTGATGAATGAACATCTGGGTGGTGATCTTGGTCCCGACCGCACGCTGCTGTTGGTCGATGACGATGAATCATTCGTCAAGCGTTTGGCCAAAGCCATGGAAAAACGCGGGTTTTCTGCCGAAACGGCGGAAAGCGTTGCCGCAGGACGCGCCATCGCGCTGACTCGTGCGCCCGCATATGCCGTGGTCGATCTGCGGCTGGAGGATGGCAATGGCCTGGACGTGGTCGAGGCATTGCGCGAAAAGCGCCCGGATTGCCAGATCGTGGTGCTGACAGGCTATGGTGCGATTGCGACCGCGGTTGCGGCCGTCAAGATCGGGGCGATTGATTATCTGTCCAAGCCTGCAGATGCCGATGACATTACCAATGCCCTGCTCGCGCGCGGTGATGCATTGCCCCCACCCCCCGAAAATCCGATGAGCGCGGATCGTGTGCGCTGGGAACATATTCAGCGCGTGTATGAGATGTGCGATCGCAACGTATCAGAAACGGCGCGTCGTCTGAATATGCACCGCCGCACGTTGCAGCGTATTCTTGCCAAGCGCAGTCCGAAATAATTCGCCCGCTTGCCGATATTTAATCAGGTTGTTATAGGCCAATGATCTTGGTTGAAAGGATATAACCATGTCGATTGATCTGAATAACATGAGCCTGAAAGATCTGAAGGATCTGCATGCCCGCGTCGGCAAAGCCATCAATGGTTTTGAAGACCGCAAAAAGAAAGAGGCGCTGGCCGCCCTTGAAGAGGTCGCACGCGCCAATGGTTTCACCCTGGCAGAGCTGACGGGCACACCCTCGGTGCGCAAACGCTCGCCCGCGGTGGCCAAATACGCCAATCCCGCCAACAAATCCGAAACCTGGTCAGGGCGCGGGCGCAAGCCGCGCTGGTTTGCGGCGGCCCTGAAGGCGGGCAAGAACCCGTCCGACATGTCCATCTGACGGGGCAACAGGATAGGCCCCGGATCGGGCCATCGGTGCCGGACGTGACATTTTCGCCGACATCTCGCTTGGCTTGCACCCGGTCTCAATGACGCCGGGTGCAAGGTGCCACCGCAAAGCCGGGGCGCGGGCGGAAGTGTTCAACGCAAAGGCTTAAGGCCTGCCCAGCGACCGGATCACGGCACGCGCGGCGGCAATCACCGGGTCAATCGTTTCCGACAGGATCGCGATCCTGTCAAACCGGGCCGCATCGCGGTTCACGGCATCACGCAGGGCCGCGCCAAAGGCCATGCGCAATTCGGTGCCGATGTTGAATTTGCACACGCTCGTCTGTGCCGCGATCAGACGCCGCTGATCCGGCGCAATCCCCGATCCGCCATGCAGGACCAGCGGCAGGTCAGGTGCCGCTGCCGCCATTGCGGCCAATGCCCCAAGATCGACCATCGCCCCCGGCCCCGTCATCAGATGGCTGTTGCCCACCGACACTGCCAGCGCATCGACCCCGGTCTCGGCAGCAAAACGCGCGACCTCGCCCGCGTCCGTGCCGCGCGATGCAGCGCCCTGATGATAGCCGACATAGCCCAGCTCAGCCTCCACTGACACGCCATGCCGATGCGCAAAAGCTGCAATTTCCGCCGTGTTCGAGACGTTTTCTGCAAAAGGCAGCGCCGATCCGTCATACATCACCGATGTGAACCCGCAGTCGATCGCCTGCCGGCACACTGCCAGCCCTTCGCCATGATCCAGATGCGCCACCACCGGCACGGATGCCCCTTCGGCCAGCGTCCGGAACATCGCCCCCAGAACCGGCAAGGGCGTATGGGCCCGGCAACCCGGCCCCGCCTGCAGAATGACCGGGCGTCCCTCTGCCTCGGCGGCGCGCACAAAGGCCACCGCATCCTCCCACCCCAGCACGACAAGGCCCGCAACCGCCGTGCCATCGCGCAGGCAGGGCCGCAGCACATCCGACAGGCTGGCGATGGTCATTTGAACTTGGCGATCATGTCCTTGATCCCCGGAATGGTTTCAATCTGATGGGCATGGCTCGGCTGGAAATACTGCACCAGCGACCGCTGGCTAAGGCCCGCAAGAATGGTGAAGTAATACATCTCATACCCAGGCAGCACGCAGCAGGGATGATACCCCTTGTCCAGTGCAATCGTTGATCCGTCGACGATATGATAGGCATCCCCCGGCTGGCCATCCTCCCGCTGCAGCATCTGCAGACCCGACCCGTGGGCCGGGTTGAAGCGGAAGTTATACGCCTCGTCATGCCTCGTCTCCAGCGGCAGGCGGTCGGTATCATGCTTGTGGCTGGGAAAGCCGGACCAACCGCCCGCGCCCACGGTGTATAACTCAGACACCAGCAGACGCCCCACCCGGCCATGATACTTCGTGCCCAGAATATGCTTGATCTTGCGGTGGGTCTTGGTGTCGTCCGATCCGTATTGCACCGGGTCGATATCGGCGGCACGAATGGCAAAAGGGGCGAGTATAGTATCGAATCTGGCCCCCGCCACGAACACCTCTGCCTGATCCGACAGGCAGGTGATCTCGGCCGCCAGCCCTGTCGGTACATAAACGCCTTCCGGCTCCCCGTCCCAGACATTCAGACGGCGCCTGCCGATATCGGCAAAACGCTCCCGCCCGACCTGCACATCCACCGTTCCCGTTGCGGGCACCACACAGGTCTCATACCCCGGCACAGTCGAGGTGAAATGTTCCCCCCGCGCCAGTTTGACAATGTTGAAATAGACCAGCGGCACCGTGGGGTGATCCGCGCCGATGATCGCCTGATTGCCGTTGTCATAGGGTGCTATATGCATCGTAACCTCTCAATACCGCGCCATGAACGCATCCAGCGCTGCCGTATCCGGTGACGCGGGTGCGCAGCCGATACCTGCCACGATCATCGCCGCCGTCGCCGCCCCGCGCTGCACCGCGCGGTCCAGCGGATGACCCTGCGCCAGCCCCGCCAGCAATCCCCCCATGAACCCGTCCCCTGCGCCCATCGGCTTTTGTGCGACAACAGGAAAAATCCCGGTCACGAAATGATAATCGGGGGTGAAAGTCTCCGCCCCCTCCGCCCCGCGTTTATAGACGGTCAGCAAGGCACCGGTTTGCGCCAGATGCCGTGCAAGCGCCCATCCCGCCCCATGCCCTCCGGCCATCAGACCGAATTCATCATCATTGCCAACAATGATATCGGCCATCCCTGCCGCCTGCAGGCAAACAGATGCCGCCTCATCCACCGATCCCCAGGAATAGGCCCGATAATCGACATCCAGCACAACCAGCGCCCCCACCGCCCGGGCCTGCGCCATGGCCAGCATCGCCGCCCCGCGCGATGGTTCGGCCGCCAGCGCCGTGCCCGTCACGATCAATCCGGCAACGGGCGCAAAGTCCACGGCTGCGACATCCGCCTCGGACAAGGCGAAATCAGCCGCGCCATTGCGATACAGCACTGTCTGGCAATCGCTGGCACAGGTCTCCGTCACCGCCAGCGATGTGCGTTGACCGCCCGTCTGCAGATGCACATGGTGCGTCTCGACGCCATAGCGGCCCAGCTGTCCCAGACAATACTGCCCCACCGCATCATCCGACACCCGTGTCAGCAGCGCTGCCACCGCCCCCTGCCGCGCCAGCGCCACGGCGATATTGCCCGCAGACCCGCCAATCGCTGGAAAGAAGGCCGCAGCATCCTGCAGTCGCGTGCCCGGCGGATCGGCGTAAAGGTCCATGCCCACGCGCCCCAGCACGACAAACCGGTTCAGCCGCATCCGTTGCCACAGCCGCTGCATGCACACCGCCCTTTGCAAGCCCATTGACGCATCCCTGGTGCCCACGCTACTATTTTTGTAACCGGTTGCAAACGGTTTTGACGGGGCGGGCAACATGCGCGAAATCGGCATCGGGATTATCGGGGGCGGCTATATGGGCAAGGCCCATGCCGTGGCCATGGCCGCCGTCGGCGCCGTGTTCAACACCGCCCGCCGCCCCCGGTTGGAGATGGTCTGCGCCACCACCGCAGCAAAGGCCGAAACCTATCGTATGGCCTATGGTTTCGCCCGCGCCACTGCCGATTGGCGCATGTTAGTCTCTGATCCGGCGGTTGAGGCCGTGGTCATCGCCAGCCCGCAAGACACCCATCGCGCGATTGCGACAGCCGCCTTTGCCCTTGGAAAGCCGGTCTTCTGCGAAAAACCGCTGGGCCGCGATCTGGCCGACAGCACGGCTATGGTCGCCGCCGCAAAGGGCCATGTGAACATGGTCGGGTTCAACTACATCCGCACCCCCGCGTCCCAATACGCCCGCGCCCTTATCGCTGCAGGCGAGATTGGCGCCGTCACCTGGTTTCGCGGCGAACATACCGAAGATTTCGGGGCCGATCCCACAACGCCCGCCCATTGGCGCAACCAAGGGCAGGCCAACGGCACGATGGGCGATCTTGCCCCCCATATGGTCAACGCAGCCCTTGCCCTGATCGGTCCCATCGCCCGGCTAAGCGCCGATATCGCCACCGTCCACAAAACCCGCCCCGGCCCCCATGGCCCTGTCGCCGTCACGAATGATGACATCGGCCAGTTCATGTGCCGCTTTGCAAATGGTGCGATGGGCCATCTGTCCTTCAGCCGCGTCGCACACGGCCGCAAGATGGGCTATGCCTATGAAATCACGGGCACCACAGGTGCCATCCGCTTTGATCAGGAAGATCAGAATGCCCTCTGGCTCTACCGCGCCGGCGATCCCCCGGCACAGCGCGGTTTCCGCAAAATCCTGATGGGCCCCGATCACCCCGATTACCTGCCCTTCTGCCAGGGCCCCGGGCACGGCACCGGTTATCAGGACCAGATCATGATCGAGGCGCGCGATTTTCTGCGCGCGATTGAAACCGGAAAACCCGTCTGGCCCAC
>JAAFHS010000190.1 GCA_013298485.1 Rhodobacterales bacterium | reverse complement strand
CCGGGCCGCCTCGATCAGGCCATCCCTGTTCAGAAACGCCATCACGTGCGGCACCGGTTCCGGGCGCGCGGGTGCGGTCATGGCCTGTGGCACAGCCCCCCCTTCCGCCGCCAGTTTGAAATCCAGGAGGCGGTGCGTGTAATCGAATGTAGGGCCCAAAACCTGCCCACCCGGCAGGTCCTTGAATGTGGCCGATACCCGCCGATCAATCGCCATTGCTGCGGTATCGACAGGCCGTGATGTACCAAGGCGCGGCAATGTCGTCCGGTAGGCGCGGATCAGAAAGATCGCCTCGATCAGATCGCCCCTTGCCTGCTTGATCGCAAGCGCCGCAAGATCGGGGTCATAAAGCGACCCTTCCGCCATCACCCGGTTCACCGCCAGCGTCAGCTGTTCGCGGATTTGGGCCAGTGACAGTTCTGCAATCTCAACATCGCCCCGGCGTTCCTCCGCCAGCCAGGCATGCGCATTGTCGATCGCCCGCTCGCCGCCTTTGACAGCCACATACATCAGCTTTCCTCCACGCGGGTCGACCGGGGCAAACCGGCAATGCGGTCACCACAAGTGAGGTAGGCATCGAACCCCAGCGGAAACAGCGCACGGTTGGCGCGGAAAGTGGCCGTTTCCGGCAGTGAAAGATGGGTCGCATCGCGGATACCGGGGCCGGTCAGGCGCGCGCCGGTCTGCCCCAGCACATCCGTTTCGATGATCAGGGTCACAGACCGGTCAGGATAGTCCGGCAATCCGATGCGGAACCGCGCAACGGGTTGCAAGGCATCCCAGCTGCCCACGGCAAACGTCGCATCGGCGGCGTCACACACCGGTGCGCCCGTGTGAAACGTCACCCAGTCGCGCACCGTCGGGCAATCGGCAGCACCCGCCAGATGCAGCGGTGTCGTTGCGTCAACCAGCGTCAGTATCGCCGTGCCTGCCGCGATGGAAAGGGGCGCTGGCGGCATCGCCCCTTCGATTGGCCAGATCGTGCCAGGGCGCGCCATCGCCTCCAGCAGGGCACGAAACGCGCGGGCCGATTGCAGGGGTGCCGTGGCAAAACCGCCGGAAAGCGCATCCTGCGTCATTGGTCCTCCCCCCGCACCATGGTAAAGAAATCAACCTTGGTTGCCGCCGCCTTGCCTGCCCGCATGCTGCGCGCAACGGCCGCCTCGGCCTGCAATGGTGCCAGCACCATGCGCGACAGGCGATCGGCCGCATCCGTCTGCATCAGCGCGTCAACGACGGCGGCGCGTATTGCGTGCCCCTTGTCACGCCCCTGCACATAGGCATGGCCCACTGCGCCGCCCGGCAGGCGCACAGAACACCGCGTGACCGTCATTTCCCCGAGGTTGAACGCAGCGCCCGTGCTCCCGATACGCCCCTGCACCATGACAGAGCCCACCTCTGCAGGGCGCAGCACATCATGCGCGGGCACGTCCGGCATCAGCGCCGACAGTCGCGCAGCCGGGGCTTTTGCCAGAACCGACATCCAGTCTTTGCGGGCCACCACCTGCGGATCGGCGCTCTGCGTCATTCTATCCTCAACAGATTCCTGGGTTGTCTGTTTGCATATACAACTATACAACTTATGTGACTGAAGCTGATCTTGACGACAACAGAAGAGTTGTGAATTTTTGATGACAGGAGCTTGCCGATGCCCCGCAGCACCATCTGGAAAGCGATTGCCGATACCTTGACAACCGAGATCACGGCGGCGCTTTACCGTCCTGGCGATAAACTTCCGACCGAGGCCCAGCTTGCCGCCCGCTTTGGCGTCAACCGCCATACGGTGCGCCATGCGCTGGCGGAATTGACTGCACAGGGCATCGTGCATTCCCGCCGTGGGGCAGGCGTTTTTGTGGCGGTGACGCCCACCGATTATGCGCTTGGCCGCCGCGTGCGGTTTCACCAGAACATCGCAGCCCTCGGTCGCACCCCATCACGCCAGATCAGCCGCCTTGAAACGCGCCCCGCGGCACTGCGCGAGGCCGAGGCGCTTGCCCTGCCAGCAGGTGCTGCCGTCCATGTGATTGAGGGGGTCTCGCTGGCCGATGGCCAACCGCTCGCGTTTTTCCGGTCGGTCTTTCCTGCCGCGCGGTTTCCCGCCCTGCTGGAACATGTCGCCGAAACCCACTCCGTCACCGCCGCCCTGCTGGCCTGCGGCCTTGACGACTATACCCGCGCCGCGACCCGGATCACCGCAAAGCTTGCCAAACCTGTGCTCGCCCTCGCCTTGCAGATTGCCGAGCGCGCGCCGGTCCTGCGCGCGGTCGCCATCAACGTCGATGCTGCAGGCGCGCCCGTCGAATACGGCTCTACCTGGTTTGCAGGCGACAGGATCACCCTGACCGTCACGCCCGGCCCCGACTAACCCGCATATCTTTCCAGAAAGGCCTCGGCCTTGAGGTTGCGAAAATCATCCAGCGCCTGACGCAGTTGGCCATGCGGCCAGTCCCACCAGGCCAGCTCCATCAGCCTGTCTGCAATCCCGGGCCCAAAGCGTGCGCGAAGCGGCACTGCAGGTACGCCCGCCACGATCACGTAGGGGGCCACATCTTTGGTCACCACCGCCCCCGCCGCCACAATCGCGCCCGCCCCGATCATCACATCCGGCTTGACGATGGCCCCATGGCCGATCCACGTATCCGGCCCGATCACCGTCCGCCGCGCCGCGCGTGCGGCAAAAAACGCAGGATCGTCCGCCGCATCGGGCCAATAATACGACGACCGATACAGGAAATGGTGCAGCGACGCATGGTCCATCGGGTGATCCGTCGGCCCGATCCGTGTCATCGCCGCGATGTTGGCAAACTTGCCGACTGTCGTGTTGGCAATGTCTGACAGACGGTCGCAATAGGCATAGTCGTCAAAGCGCGTCTGCAACACGCGACTGCCTTGGCCAACTTCGCAATAGGCCCCGAATGTCGAATCCACGATCACGCAATCCGCATGGATCAGCGGCGCATCTGCCGAAAGCCTGGTCATCCTTCAGCCCTTGATCAGTTTGCGGCGCAGCCAGCCGGAAAAGCTGTCCATCATCATGACCATCAGCACGATCAGGACGATGTAGTAGGCCACCTCCTCCCAGTCCTTCTGGGTGATGATGGCCTGGGTCAGCAAAAGACCGATGCCGCCCCCCACGATGGCCCCGATGACAGTGGCGGATCGTGTGTTGGATTCAAGGTTGTAGAGCACCTGACTCATCAGAACCGGCGTTACCTGAGGGATCACCCCGAACCGCGCGCGCTGCAGGCCGTTGGCCCCGGTTGATCGGATACCCTCCACCTGCTTGTCGTCGATGTTCTCCAGCGCCTCGGCAAAGGTTTTGCCGAAACTGCCGGTATCGGTGATCAGGATCGCCAGCGCGCCCGTCATTGGCCCGGGGCCAAAGGCGCGCGACAGGATGATGGTCCAGATCAACCCGTCCACACCGCGCACGAAGTCAAACACGCGGCTGAAGGCAAACCGGACCGCCCGGAAAGGTGCGAAATTCGACGCGGCCAAAAAGCCCAGCGGCAAGGCAATCAGCGCCGCACCCATCGTGCCCAGAAACGCCATCAGCACCGTTTCAAACAGCGCCCAGACCACATCGCCATGCCGCCACATCTTGTTCGTCCAGACATCTGAGACCATTGCGGCAAAGTTCGACCGCGCCGGATCAACCCGTTCGCCGCCCAACACCATGGCCGCCAGTTCCAGCGGCCCCTTGCCATGAAAGGGGCTGTCGAGCGTGAAAAAGAACAGCTCCCACCCCGCCTGATAGCGAAAGGTTTCAACCTTGGACCGGGTATAGTTGAACCGGCCATGATCGGTCGTCACCGCAATTCGGTTGTCACTGACGCTGATCCAATCCGGTACCGGCGTAGGTGCGATCAGGGCCAGCTTGCCATCAACGGGGCGGATATCGATCGTGCCGTAGCCTGGCACCACATACCGCGCGCCTGCCGCATCATAGGTCACCAGATGCCCATCGCCCAGATCGACGCGTGTGACATCACCGTCGCGCGTCACCCAATCGGGATGCGTGCCCTCCGCGTAGGTGCCTTTGCGTTCCCCCTCGATCGCCACGGTGACCACACCTGATGCATTGTCGCGGGTGACATGCGTCTTGTGCGACCAGAAATCCGACAGCAGGATCGCCGCATTATCCAGCCGGGCACGTTGTGCCAGTCCCGGCAGGTCAAACGTGAAGAAGATATAGGTCAGATAGACAAGGATCGCCGCAGGGACCCCGAACGCGATCAGACGCCGTTTGCGAAAGGTCTGCGTGATGCTCTGCGTCAGGATTGCGTCCACCATCGCTCAATGCCCCTTGACCAGACGATTTCGATAGTGGCCCGACAGCTGATCAATCAGGAAAATCGTCATGAACAGCAGGATGAAGATCGCCACCACCTGATCGTAACTGCCTTGTCCCCATTGCATCGCAAGCTTCAGGTCATGCCCGATGCCACCTTCGCCGACAAAACCCAGAATGGCACTGGCGCGCACGTTGATTTCAAATCGCAGTAGTGCATAGCTTAGCCAGTTCGGGGCCACCTGTGGCAGGATACCCAGCCACATCTTCTGCCCCCATGTCGCACCAACCGAGGTCAGCCCTTCAACCGGCTTCAGATCGGCATTCTCGGCCACTTCCGAGAACAGTTTTCCCATCGCCCCCATGGTGTGCAGGCCGATGGCAATCACGGCAGGCACCGGACCGCCGCCAAGGATGAACACCAGAACCAGTGCAATGACGACTTCCGGGATGGCGCGCAGCGCGTCTGAAATGCGGCGGAAGACCATGACAAGCGATGGCCATCGGGCAAGACCGCGCGTTGAAAGCAGCGCCAGCACGGCACCGAAAATGCACCCGACCAGCGTTGACACGGCGGCAATATTCACTGTCTCGAGCAGTGAAGGCAGGAACTCCACAAACAGCGCGGGCACATTGGCCCGATTTGCCCAGCCTTCATGCAGCACTTCCGCCGGAAAATCATCAAGCTGGGCCAGGCCGTCCAGAAAGCTGCCAGCGTTGCGGTGTTCGGCGATCTGAAAACCTGATGCCATCAGGGCGACGAACACCACTAGGATGATCCCGCCATATACCCGCTTGCGCCGGACCATATGCAGATAGGCCTCTTGCGGGTTTGACAAATCGGGGCGTTGCCCCGGCTGTGGCCCGAGTATGAGTTCGACCATAGCGCCCCTGATGGAAAATCGTCTGTGTCACCAAAATTTATCGCCGGACCCCGAATGGGGGCCCGGCGATATTGGTCAAGCAGATTACTGATCCTGCAGTTTGCGCGCTGCCAGAACGCCGGCGTAGGCGTCTGCCGTGACCGGAACGAAGTCTTTCGCATCGCCCGATGCCACGCCATAGGCGCAGTCTTTATCGGTTTCCCACATGTCGGCCACGATGGTGTTGACCTTGTCCTTCACGTCCTGCGGCAGCGCACGCCGCACGACAAAAGGTCCGTTCGGGATCAACTCTGACCGCCAGATTTCCACGATGGTGTTCATGTCCACCAGGCCCGCATCCACGGCTTTGCGGAACGCGCCGTTGGTGAAGCCGTCTTCCCAGTTACCCAGCCCGTCAGCCCATGACACGCCCGCGTCGAAATCGCCATTGGCCACGCCGACGATGGTCTGCTCGTGACCGCCCGAGAACTTCACTTCCGAAAAGTAATCTTCCAGCGTGCCGTAGGCGGCTGTCATTTCGGCTGCAGGCACCAGATAGCCCGAGGTGGAGTTCGGTTCCGCAAAGGCAAAGCTCTTGCCCTTCGCATCCTCGATCGACGTTATACCAGAGTCCGTTTTTGCGAAGGCAATCGAATAATAGCCGGTCGAACCGTCAACGTTTTGCGTGGTCAGCGTAACATCAACC
>JAAFHS010000019.1 GCA_013298485.1 Rhodobacterales bacterium | reverse complement strand
CATGGTCAAGGACGCGGTGGATACGCTGAAGGCAGCACGGCTTGACTGCGACATCGTCGGCGGCGGGGGCACGGGATCGTATTATTTCGAAGGCAATTCAGGGGTTTATAATGAACTGCAATGCGGATCATATGCCTTCATGGATGCCGATTATGGCCGCATCCTTGATAAGGACGGCAAGCGGATCGATCAGGGCGAATGGGAAAACGCGTTGTTCATCCTGACATCGGTGATGAGCCATACCAAAGCCGACAAGGCGATCTGCGATGCCGGGCTGAAGGCGCAATCCGTGGACAGCGGCCTGCCCGTCGTATTCGGCCGCACCGATGTGACTTACGTCAAATGCTCGGACGAACACGGCGTCATCGCCGATCCTGCGGGCGTGCTCAAGGTCAATGACAAGCTGCGTCTCGTGCCCGGTCATTGTGATCCAACCTGCAACGTGCATGACTGGTATGTGGGCGTGCGCAACGGCGTTGTCGAATCCGTCTGGCCGGTCTCTGCGCGCGGCAAGGCCTACTGATGACGGGTCATGTGATTGCGACCGTCTCGGAGGCGGTCTGCCAGCAGGTGCTGTCACGGCAGGATGCTTTTGACGCCGTTGAGGCCGTCTTTGCCGCGATGGCGCGGGGCGAGGCGCGCAATTTCCCGGTGGTGCGCGAGGCGCTGGCGCAGGGCGGGCCGCTTTACGGCTTCAAGTCCGGCTATGATGCGCGGGGGCAGGTGCTGGGCCTGAAATCGGGCGGCTATTTCCCCGGCAATGACGCGCGCGGATTGACCAACCACCAATCGGTCGTGGCGCTGTTTGACCCTGTCACCGGGCGGCTGACGGGACTGGTCGGCGGCAATTACCTGACCGCCATCCGCACTGCCGCCGCCTCTGCCGTGTCGATCAAGCATCTGGCGCGCGCGGATGCAAAGGTGCTGGGCATGGTCGGTGCCGGGCATCAGGCCGCGTTCCAATTGCGCGCTGCCGCCGAACAGCGCGCCTTTGAAAGGGTTGTGGCCTGGAACCACCATCCCGAGATGCTGCCGCGGCTTGCTACCGTCGCCGCCGACATCGGCCTGCCGTTTCAGGCCGTTGAACGCGAAGCACTTTGTGCCGAGGCCGATGTCATCATCACCATCACCTCGGCATTCGAACCCCTGCTGCACGCCGACTGGATCAGGCCCGGCACCCATCTTGCCTGCATGGGAACAGATACGAAGGGCAAGCAGGAGGTGGAGGCCGCCCTGCTGGCCCGCGCATCCGTGTTCACGGATGAGGTGGCCCAATCAACCAGCATCGGCGAAGCGCAGCATGCCGTTGCCCAAGGGCTGATCACGGCGGACGCGATCACACCCTTGGGGCAGGTGATCATCGGGGCGCACCGGGGGCGGACATCTGCCGATGCCATCACCCTGTTTGACGGCACGGGCGTCGGGCTGCAGGACCTGGCCACGGCCTCCGTCGCCATGGCACGGGCCGAGGCCGCAGGTCTGGCGGGTGGCGTGAGCTTCTGACCTTTTTACCGGGCCATATCCGCGTGCGCGAGTTCGGGCGCCACCAACTCAGCTACTCCCCGAGTCTTGGACCGTCTGCAGGGTAGACCTAGCAACTTTTTGCACCCGCCGATCGGGTCAGGTTTCGTTGATGTTCCGCCGACAGAAGACCAGCAGACATAATATCATAGCTTCTGTCAGTGTCTGATTTTCGGCGAAAAGCTCAAGCCCCACCGCGCCCTCTTCAGACAACATCACCCGCTCAATAATTGCCTTTGACCCGTTCCTTTGTCGGATCGAAATGCGGAAACGGCACGACGGTTGCCTTCAGCCGCTTCTGGTCGCCATCCAACCGGCCGATCTCAAGCCGGGTTCCGATGTCGGCATGGGTGACGTCAACACGGGCCAGGGCGATGACCTTGCCCAGAATGGGGGATTTGACGGCCGAGGTCACAATGCCGATCTGCGGCTTGCCAAAATGCACACAATCGCCGGGCGTTGGCACCACGCCGCCATCCAGATCAAGACCAACCAGCTTTTTCTGCGGATTGGTCTTGCGCGCCTCCAGTGCCGCGCGCCCGATGAAATCATCGGTCTTGCCCTTGAGCGGGACGGCAAAGCCGATGCCCGCCTCCATCGGATCGGTCTGATCGTCAAATTCCGATCCGGCAAAGATCAGCCCCGCCTCGATCCGCAGCATGTTCAGCGCCTTGAGGCCAAGCGGGATCATCCCCATCGGCGCGCCCACAGCCCAGATCGCGTCAAAGATCTGTGTGGCATCCTTGGGGTGGCAGAACACCTCATACCCCAACTCACCGGAATAGCCTGTGCGGCTGACGACCACGGAGGGGCCGTCGAACCCGTGCACACGCCCGATGGTCAGACGGAACCATGCGAGTTCGTCCATGTTGGGCTGGGCGGGCGGGGTCCAGATCACCTGTTTCAGGATGTCGCGCGACAAAGGTCCTTGCACGGCGATGTTGCAATGATGATCCGTCGATCCCCGTACCCAGACGTTCAGGTCACGCTCTTGCGCCTGCTTGCGCAACCACAGGCCGGACTGGTCATTGCCCCCGATCCAGCGGAAATTCATCTCGCCAAGGCGGTAGACGGTGCCATCGTCGATCATGCCACCATGGTCATAGCACATGGCGGTATAGACGATGCCGCCGACGGGCAGTTTTTTCATATCCCGCGTGACGCAAAGCTGCAAAAGCGCCTCGGCGTCAGGGCCTGTCACCTCATATTTGCGCAAGGGCGACAGGTCCATCACGACGGCCTTTTCGCGCGCCGCCCAATATTCAGAGATGGCCCCGTGATTGGTCATCTCATTGGGCAGCCAATAGCCATTGTATTCGCCAAAATTCCGGGTGTGGCGGGCAAAGCAGTCATGAAACCCGGTTTTCTTCGTTTCTTCCACGTCAGCCCCCGGTGTTTTGCGCCACCCGATCGAGCGCTTGAAATCTTCGGTTTTCGCGTAGGTCCGCAGCTGAATATCGGTCGGGTTCCAGCCATTCGCAGGATCGATATCGCAAGGACAGGCCGTCGACACGCAGACCAGATCGGTCAGCGCGCGCAGCAGAACGAAATCGCCGGGCCGTGACCAGGGATCGTCCATCCCGATGGCATGGGTGTCATCCAGCAGCGTGTTGAAGAAATAATTGATCGCAGGCCAGCCGCCGCGCGGGCGGATGCCAAACGGCGCAAGGGCCAGGTTCATGTTATCCGAACAGTTGATGTGGCCGGGATAACCCAGATCCTCGTAGTAGCGCGCGGTGCAGGACAAACCGAAGGTATCGTGTCGCCCGATTGTATCTTGCACAATCTCCAGCAGCGGCTCGTGGTCCACGCTGAAGTATTTCGCATGCAGTCCCGGCATCGGATAGAGCGACCCCATGAGGGACCGGGTGGTTGTCGGGTCAATCTCGCGCTCCAGCCCCTTGTCCAGCGCGCGCAAGGAGAACGCCTGAAAATCCGAACACTCACGGCCCTTCACATCCACGATCTGGATGAACTGGCCTGCCTTCACCTCATAGGGCACGGCCTGGCCGGGCTCTATGTTCACATCCATCAGCGGGTCGGCCAGCGGGTCGGGGGCGCGCAGCAGGTCTTTCGCGCGTGGCAGCGTGGCGCGGCGGATGTAGAGCGTGATATCCGTGGGCGCCCATTGATCCTGCGGCTCCATCGGGCCACCGGCGGCACAGACGATCAGCAGCCCGTCACGTGCGGCGATGAAACGGGCGAAATCACCCGGCCGCGACCCTTCGCCAAACACCAGGGTGCCATCGGCGCGACCCAGATCAAAACCTGACTTTTCAAGGGCGCGCACCACTTTGCGCCCGGACGGGTCGCGCAGCAGCGACGCTTTCAGACCTTTGGGATCACGACCGCCGCTTGCCCCGATCATGGCGGCATCTGACCGCCCGTCATGCGCAAAGAACACCATTTCCACGGGCTGCAGGCCTTCGCGATCCTGAATGGTGATCTCGTCCCCTTTGAAGACCGGAACGGCGCGGCTGCCGCCGCCCGGAACCGGGTGCCGCTCCATCCCCGGCGGCAAAACCGGCAAACCGGGGATCAGGACACCTGCCCGCTCAAACGGTTTTTCAAACTCCATCGTCTGGTTCATCACATGGGCTCCAGCTGATCAGGGCCAACAGTCTCGGTCGGCCCCAGCTGGGTGACCAGCAATTTGCATCCGCCGGGTGAAGACGAAGTCTGAACCATGCCTTTGACGCGGGCAAAGTCACGCCTTGTCAGGAAATCCGAGGTGCCGCGCCGCGCGATATGGCGCGAAGGAATGTGTTGGCTCATGCTACCCCAAGCGCTTTGCGCCGTGTTTCGGACCAGCGCATGATGATGTGATCAAAACTCAGCGCCATCAACGCCACGCACATCCCCAGCACAAGGTTCTTGCCCAGTTGATTGCCTGCCAAGGTCTTCTGGAGTTCCTGTCCCAAATCCTGCGTGCCAATGAACGCCGCGATGATGACCATGAAAAAGGCAAACATGATCGCCTGGTTGAAACCGATTGCCATGGTCGGCAAGGCAAGTGGGATCTGTACCTTCCAGAGCTTCTGGCTGCGGCTGGCACCCGACATTTCTGCCGCCTCGATCAACTCGGCGGGCACATTGCGGATGCCCTCAATCGTATAGCGCATCAAGGGAACGGTCGCAAAGATCACGATGGCAAAGATCACCGACAGGTCATTCACGCCAAACAGCATGATTGCCGGGATCAGATAGATAAAGCTGGGGAAGGTTTGCGCGGTATCGCAAACCAGCAAGATGGGTTCGGACCATTTCTTGTTGCGCGCGGCGAGTATTCCCAACGGCAGGCCGATCAGCATGGCGATGATAACGGCGGAAAACACGGCATAGACCGTAATCATCGCCCGGTCCCACCAGCCCGTGAGCGCCACAATGGCAAAGAATCCGCCTGCCAGAAGTGCGGACCGACGCCCCCCCACGGCATAGCCAGCGGCGGCCAGACACAGGATGATCGACAGCGAGGGCAGCCACAAAACCGCATTGCGGAAGGGAATGAGGATATAGGTGATCATGACCTGACGCAGCCAGGATGTCGCCGCGTCCACCGTCGGGTTGGCAAGGGCGCCACGGATGATATCGTCAATCTCGGACCCCATCGACAGATCCTGGCCACGCGTCAGTTGGTCCGCCACCTGCACGAATTGCGCGACGATGATCAAGCCGATGAACAGCCCGATGCCGACCAGCAAAAGCTGATTACGCCGCCACCACGGGGTGCCGCGCATAAAATGCTGCGGTTGTTTGACAATCCATGCTTTGGACAGCCGATCCAGCGTGATCGCGATCAAAACGATGGTTACGCCAATCTCGAAACTCCGGCCAAGTTTCAGCGAGTTCATCAGCGCCAACAGCTTGGCCCCCAACCCCGGCATCCCGATAAACGCGGTCAGCACAACCATGGCCAGTGACAGCATGATGACCTGATTGACGCCGACCAAAATCTCGGTCCGCGCGGCGGGCAGGTAGACGTGGCGCAACATCTGCCAGCGGGTAGAGCCACTCATCAGCCCCGCCTCGACCACTTCGGGCGGGACTTTTTTCAGGCCCAGCGTCGTCATCAGGACCATGGGCGGAATGGCGTATACGATTGTTGCAACACAACCAGCCGTCGGGCCTACCTTGAAAAAGATCACGGCAGGCAGAAGATATGTGAAAAACGGCAGGGTCTGCAAAACGGCCAAGGTCGGGCGCATAATCGCCTCGAACCGCGACGACTTCCACGCCAGAATACCCAGCGACAACCCGATCATAAACGCCGCCGGTGCCGCAACCGCGATCACCGAAAGCGTTTGCATCGCCAGATCCCATTGGCCGATCAACGACACCCAAACAGAGGTGCCCCCTGCCAACAGCGCCAGTCGCCAACCGCCAAGGCCGTAGCCGATCACCGCCGCCACGGCCGCAATCGCCGTCCACGGGATTGGTCCGATGTTAGGCCAGCGGCTTTTGCCATAGAGCAGGTTCGCGGTGGCATCGAGGAACCATTCCAGCACTGCCGAGATGGCGCGCGTGACATGGATCAGCCCAAGGTCATCCTTCAGAAAGTCAAAAAACCACTGAAACCACCCCTCATAGGGGAGGATCATCCAGTCGGGCACGCGGACAAGAACCTCCGGCAGCCAAGGCCGGGCGATGGCCAACAACACGGCAACAGCGAGCAAGGCATACGCCACACCGGGGACAAAGCCCGCGCGTTCAACCTTTGCCAGTGGAACCGCAGTGTCGGCCATCACGCGGGTCCCAGCAAGATATCAAGCGCATCTTGCCTGCGCATCACGCCGATAATCTGGCCTTGAGTGTCAGCAACGGGCAGGAATTCGCGCGGTTCATTCACCAGTTGCCGCGCAAGTTGCAAAACCGTCAAATCGCCCGATACCGACGGCCCTTCGACGGCGTGCCCGTTCAGCGGGCGACACAGCCCGCGCGCATGTACAACGCGCGACTTTTCGACCTTTTCGGTGAACTTGGCCACATAGTCTGTCGCCGGGTTCAGCACGATCTTGTCGGGCGTGTCGCATTGCTCGACAGCACCATCCTTCATGATGGCGATCCGGTCGGCCAGTCGCAGCGCCTCGTCGAAATCATGGGTAATGAACACGATGGTTTTGCCCAGCATTTCACGCAGACGCAAAAACTCGTCCTGCATCTCGCGTCGGATGAGTGGGTCAAGAGCCGAGAATGGCTCGTCCAGAAACCAGATGTCAGGCTCGATCGCGAGGGACCGTGCAATGCCGACCCGCTGTTGCTGCCCGCCCGACAGTTCCCGCGGAAAGTAATCCTCACGCCCTTGCAGGCCCACCAGCTTGATCACCTCCATTGCACGTTCGCGGCGATCGTGGCTGCTTTGTCCACGCATCTCCAGCGGGAAGGCTACATTGTCCAGTACGGTGCGGTGCGGCAGCAGGCCAAAGCTTTGAAACACCATGCCCATCTTGCGCCGACGCAACTCGATCAACTCACGCTCGGACAGGGTCATGATGTTCTGGCCATCGACAATGATCTCGCCGCCGGTAATGTCGTTGAGGCGCGACATGCAACGCACCAGCGTCGATTTGCCTGACCCCGACAGCCCCATGATGACCAGCAACTCACCGCGTCTTACTTCAAGCGTCACATCGCGCACGGCGGTGATATAGCCATCCTCGCGGATCTGATCGAAACTTTTGCCCCGTGCCATCTCGAGATAGCGGTCCGCTCCCGCGCCAAACAGTTTCCAGACATTGCGGCAGGTGATCACCGGTTCGGCAGCGCTCATGCGATGGGCTTTCCACAACAGATTTTCGGGGGGCACAGGTGCGCCCCCCGAACAGGCAGAGTCAGGAGAGGATCATTCGATCCAAGGCTTCCAGACGGCTTCATTCGCGTCAAGCCAAGCCTGGGCCGCATCTTCGGCTTCCATTTCGTCGATATCAACGAATTTCGCCATTTCCGCGATCTGCGCGTTGGTGAAGTTGACCTGTTGCAAGGTCGCATAGGCTGCGGGCCACTTGTCTTTCATCCCGTCCCATGCCGCGATTTTGAGATAACCGTTGGCCGGGTTGCCGCAATCATAAGTCTTGTCGGGGATCGGCCCAACCGCCGGATCCGTGTCGCAGCCTTCTACCCATTCGGGGAAGTTCACAAATTCACCCGGCCAGACGGCTTCGGCAAAATTGGGCGTCCAGTTGAACACGACAATCGGTGTCTTGGTCTTCTCGGCCGCAGCCAGTTCTGCCCAGATCGCGGCGGCAGAGCCTGCGTTCACGACCTGAAAGTTCAGACCCAGTGCCTCGACCTTTTCGGCGTCATGCTTGAGCCAGTCGACCGGACCGCCCAGAAAGCGGCCCTTGGTGCCGGTTTCTGGCGTCGCAAACAGCGCAGCGCACGCGTTAAGCGCGTTCCAATCGGGCAGGCCCGGGCAGGCCTCTTTGGTCCACATCGGATACCACCAGTCTTCACGGGTGACCGCATTATGCGTTGCGACATCCTCGATGCCGCCCTGCTCCATGGCAGCGCGGAACGATGCGCCGAACGCACCTTCCCAGACCTCAAGCTCCATTGTGACGTCGCCGAGGCGGACAGATTCGTAGACGGCCTGGCTGTCGGTGGTGACAAATTCGACTGAGTTTCCCTGTGCTTCCAGGATCTTGCCGACGACATGGCTCATCACTATCTGGCTTGACCAGTTGTGAATCGGAATAGTGATCGGGTCGGTGCTGTCTTCGGCAAATGCAAACGTGGCGCTGCTGGCAAGCAGTGCAGCCGCCGTGAAGGTTCTGAGTGTCGTCATTGCGTTCCCCCGCTGTGACATGTTTGGCTGATTCAAGATTATTGTCTCCTGATCCTCCAGATACTTTGGCAACGGTTCTGAAAAACTCTGCGTAGAATTATTGTGGGCTTTGCCTCTAATAATTGAGGTCTGGACAAACAGGGACTGGCGACAGCATCCTCTGCCTCGCCTTCTTTTCTGCATCGAGACTGGCATCGTCAACGAATGAGCCGTGATATGACCAAGCCGCCACGCCTCACCTCTGAAAGACGGAAGCCCTTGCCCCCGTTGGATTATATTCTGGCGTTCGAGGCGGCGGCAGTGCACGGCAGTTTTGCGACCGCGGCACGTCATATGAATGTCAGCGAAACGGCGATCAGCCGGAAAGTTCGGCTGCTTGAGCAGTACTTTGGCCTATCATTCTTTGCGCGCGGCCACCGCTCGATCGACCTGAACCCTTATGGACGGGAGTTCCTCGCACGAATCGCGCCAGCCATCGACATGCTGCGGGACGCTGCAGATGATATCTTGAAAACCGGGCAAAAACGCCCGGTCGTCATTGCAGCAACAAATTCCGTGGCCTCTCTTTGGCTGACCCCGCGTCTTCAGGCCTTTCGCCAGGCCAATAGACACCTCAGCATCATGCTGATGGCATCGGACAATGACGCGGAATGTCTGGCGGATACCGTCGATCTGGCCATCCTGCGCGGGGATGGCAACTGGAAAGGCCACGACAGCGAGCTTGTGTTTGGCGAAACGATCTTTCCCGTCTGTTCGCCTGACTTCTTGGCCCAGCATCCTGAAGTTGCCGACGTCCGCAACCTGGCCACCACCGCGTTGATCGAGGTCTCCAGCGCCCATACCGAATGGATGAACTGGCACGCATGGCTTGACAAGGTTGGCGCAAAGCCGCGCAGGCTGGAACGCCCGCTGCTGTTCAACTCGTACCCCCTGTCGATTTATGCGGCGATGGATGGCATGGGCGTGGCCCTGGGCTGGGGGCATCTTGTCGACCAGATGATCGAGAGTGGCCGGCTGGTACGACCGCTGGGTGACACGCATGTGCGGACTGATTTTGGCTATTTCCTTCTGGTGCGCCAAGGACATCCGCCCTTTGCAGGACGCACCGAGATTCGTGACTGGTTGATGCGCATGAGTGCAGCCCGCAAACGCTATGGCGAATGAAAAGGCGGGCAAGGCGCTCAAAGGTATTGCCACCCGCGCAGGCCGTGCCGAAAGCTACATTCGCATCCGCCTGACGGTGCCTTCCTGGCCCCACAGTTTCAACGCGCCATCCTCAACGGCACCATCGGCCCTCAATTGGACGACTGACCGCATTCTGCGGGCAGGCCTGCCCTTTGAACGGGTCAAGCAAGTGCGACGCATCGGTCTCGGATTCCGGCGCGACGAGCGCAAAAGCCAAAACCGCACGACCCAATTCGCCGCGAGAGACGCGGGGCGGGAAACACCATTTGTTGCGGTCATCAGCGCGTCTCTCTTGGCAGGCACCGCCACCAAGCCACCAGAAAGACGTGAGCATTCCGGCAAAGACCGCTGCTACCTCAATGCCTGATTGTGGGTGGCGGACAGAGAGGGATTCGAACCCTCGAGACGGTTCCCCGCCTACACACTTTCCAGGCGTGCGCCTTCGACCACTCGGCCACCTGTCCGTGCAGGGCTTCTAGCGCCAAGTCAGGGGGGCGTGCAAGAGAAGACCGCGTCAGGCAAGCGTGATGCTGACGCGGCGGTTCTGGCGGCCTTTCTTTTCGATCTTTCCAATCTCGATCCGGCCGATTTCCGCAGTGCGTGCCACATGGGTGCCGCCGCAGGGCTGCAAGTCGATCTGGTCCCCCGCCGTCCCGATCCGGATCAGTCTGACCCGGCCCTGTCCGACGGGCGGGCGCACCGACATGGTCTTGACCAGGCCCGGGTTCGCGGCCAGTTCGGCGTCCGTGATCCAGTCGGCCGTGACAGGCAGATCGCGGTCGATCAGGGTGTTCAGCGCCGTCTCAATCTTCATCAGATCTGCGGGCGGATCGGGCATGTCAAAGTCCAGCCGCCCGCGCTCCGCCCCGATCTGGCCCCCTGTCACCGGCAAGGGGATCACGACGGATAACAGGTGCAAGGCGGTATGCACGCGCATGTGCCGGTGCCTGCGATCCCAATCCAGATGCTGGCGCACCACCGTGCCCTCGGGTGGCATGCCGGCCAGATCAGCGGCCACCAACCCCACATGGCCGCCCTCGGCCTTCACCGCCGTGGCAATCGCGAGACGCGCGCCGGGCCAGGTCAACCATCCGGAATCGCCCGGCTGGCCTCCGCCCGTCGGATAAAAGATCGACCGGTCAAGGATGATCGCCCCTTCGGCAGAATGCCCAAGAACCATCGCCTCGGCATCCGCAAGATAGGGATCACTCAGATACAACAACTCGGTCACGTCGGGTTTTCCTTCATCGCGCGCGGCGGTTTGGCGGCGGTCTTCACGATCACGGCGGTTTCCGCGGAATGCAGCGCCTCCTGCTCTTCCAACTTCCGGCGCAAGTCGTCATGCGCGATGGAAAACGTAATGCCCGCTGCAGCGAACCGTTCGGCAATCGCATGGTTGATCTCGGACCGCACCGGCACCAGGAAATTCACATCCCGCAGCACTACGCGGATTTCAAAGTTCATCACATCCGCGCCAAACCCCGTGAACACCACCACGGGGGCGGGGTTCAGCACGGCCAGGGGCTGCGCCTCGGCAATCTCCTGCAGGATCTTTTCCACCCGCCGCGTATCGGTCATCATCCGCACCGTAACGGGCACGATCAGGCGCCCGGTCAGGTTGAACCGTGTCCAGTTCGTGACCCGGCCCGTGATCAGGTCCGAATTCGGCACAATCACGTCATTGCGGTCGAATGTCTGGATGCGCGTGGACCGCACCGAGATGCCCTTGACGATGCCCTGGACCGTGCCGACCTCGATCCAGTCCCCCTCGCTGATCGGGCGTTCGATCAGCAGGATGATGCCTGAGACAAAGTTCGACACGATGGTCTGCAAACCGAACCCGATCCCGACCGACAGGGCCCCTGCCACAATCGCAAGCCCCGACAGATCAAGCCCGGCAGAGTTGATGGCAATGAGCGCGGACAGAAAGATACCGACATAGCCGAAGCCGACGGAGATCGCGTTCTGCCCGCCCCGGTCCAGCCGCGTTTTCGGCAGGATGGTGGATTTCAGCCCACCCTGAAACAACCGGGTGAGCGCATAGCCGATGCCGAAGACGACGGCAAAAACCAGAAAATCCGTGGGCGAGATGACAGTTTCACCCAGCTGGAACCCTTCGCGGAATTTGGTCCACAACTCGGTGATATCGGACACCCGCGCGCCCCAGATCAGCGCGAGGACCGGCAGAATGGCCAGGGTCAGCGCAAACCCGACCAGCACCGGGATCAGGGATTGCTGGCTTGCCTCATCATCACCGGCCACAGCCGCATACACATCGCCCACCAGTTGCTGCACCAGAAACAGACCGCCCAGCAAGGCCAGCGACAGGATCGCAGGAAAAATCAGCGCACCCGCCGCCGAGACATAGCCGACCGCCGCAAGGACCATCGCCAGCAGGGCCAGGATGATGGCCCCCTGCCCCAGGATGCCCAGAACCCTTGCGCGGTAGGTTGGTGCCGTCTGATCGGCGGGATTGACCACCGCATGCCTGCGCAACAGCCGCCCCAGCCGCATCAGCAGCAGCCCCGCAATGACCAGAATGGGAAAGGACAGCACGGCCACGGCGGCCTCGTCACTGCCAAGCCGGTTCATCACGGTGCGGCGCAGCGTCTCCACCGCCAGCAGGATGCCGAAGGACCCGGCCAGCACGCGCCCTTCGGCCCGGCGTTCAGGCGGCAGCGTCAGCACCGCATCGCTGCGGTCGCCGTGCGGAAACACCCGCCCGCCCAGCCACAGCGCCAGAAACAGCCCCGTGCCCATGCCGGGCAAGGCCGCCACGATGTCACGGCCCAGAACGCCGATCATCCCCGACAGCTGCAGCGCCTTGGCCAGTGCGACGACCCCGACGATCGGCACCACGATCTGGCCCAGCGATGCCAGCGTCTCCCACAGGCGCTGCGCGCGCCGCGCGCCCCATGTCTGCAGCCGGGCCACCAGCCGGTCGATCCAGTCGCGCCCGCGCCACAGCAGGGCCAGCGCCAATGCCAGATAGAGCAGGATCAGCGGCAGGTTGTTGCCCAGCGTCACCCGGTTCGATGGCCAGCGCACGGCGCGGCGGGTCTCCTCATAAAGCGTTACCGCCGTATCCCGCAGCGCGCCCAATGCGGCGGGCCAGTTTGCCGGATTGACGGGCATCGGCCACAGCTTCAGCAGCTCATCCGCCTTGCGTTCGCGCATCACGCGGTCAATCTCGTTGACCAGGCCGTCGGCCCGCCGGTAAGCCTCTTGTGCCGTGATGCCGGGCGCTTGCAGGCGTGTCAGCTGATCATTCAACTCCGCCCGCCGGGCCGCAATTTCGGGGGGGTCCGTTGCACCGTCGGCGGGGGCCGGGCCAAGCGCCGTCAACTGATCGCGGACCGTTGCGATGCGCCGGTCATTGGTGTTCTGCGCGGCCAGCAGACGTTCGCGCCAGGTGACGACTTCGGCCCGAATGGCATCCAATGCCTCAGGTGTCGATGCGTCATCGCCTGTCATCGCCTCGGCGCGCATCGCCACGTCATTCCATGCGGCATAGTCGAGCGCGGGGGTGCGGATGATCGTGATGGTGCGCCGAGGGGGCGTCGTGCCATCCGCCGCGGGGCCCGGATCACCTTTCGGTGCGCCACCGATATCAGTGGGCGATGCGGGCGGCGTCTCGGTTGATGTTTCGGGGGGTTTTTCTGGCGCATCATCTGCCGTCTGCGCCATGGCCGCACCGGCAAAGGCCATGCCGCAGATCAGGATCAGGCTGCGCCAGAACCCTGTCATGCGTCTTCGAACACGGTGGGGATCACGCGCGGCGCGCGGTCCAGCCATTCCGGCACCGGCAGCCCCTTTTCCTTCAGGAACTGCGGGTTATAGAGTTTCGACTGATACCGGCTGCCGTAATCGCACAGGATGGTGACGATGGTCTTGCCCGGCCCCATATCCCGCGCCATCCGCATCGCACCGGCGATGTTGATCCCGGTTGAGCCCCCCATGCAGATGCCCTCATCCGCCAGCAGATCGAACACGATGGGCAGCGCCTCGGCATCCGGGATGCGATAGCTGAAATCCGGGGTCAGGCCTTCAAGGTTTGCCGTGATGCGCCCCTGCCCGATGCCTTCGGTGATCGACGATCCGGGACTTTCCAGCTTGCCCGTCGTATAGAACGAATGCAGTGCCGCGCCTTCGGGATCAGCGAGGCCGATCTTCACGCCCCGGCCC
>JAAFHS010000189.1 GCA_013298485.1 Rhodobacterales bacterium | reverse complement strand
CCCTGCGACCGCAAGTCCATAGCCAAGGCCCCAGGTGAAAAAGGCGGGCCAGCCTGCCACCACAACGAAACCCGCGCCCAGATAGGCGAGCAGACCAAAGCCAAGCCCGGACAGAACACTGAAGATGATGACGGAAGGCGCCGGATTCATTCAGATCTTCCCCAGCACCCGGTCCAGCCACCCGGCAAATCCCGTGGCCTTGATATCCAGCAACGGGGCCAGCAGCGACGCCTCTTGCCGCGCATCCTTCTTGCGCGGGGGCAGGTATTTGTTGGTGGGTTTGGTGCGCAACTCCGGCATCAGATCATAACCGCCCCGCGCCGCCACCAGCTGCGAGACAGCGCTGTCCGGATCGCCAAGATCGCCGAAATGCCGTGCGCCAGTAGGGCAGGTGCGCACGCAGGCAGGCTCACGATCCTCCTCGGGCAGTTCGTCGTTGTAAATCCGGTCCACGCACAAAGTGCATTTTTTCATCACCCCCGCGTCCGCGTCCATTTCGCGCGCGCCGTAAGGGCAGGCCCACGCGCACAGACCGCAGCCCATGCAGGCATCTTCGTTCACCAGCACGATGCCGTCCTCCACCCGCTTGTAGCTTGCGCCTGTCGGGCAGACGGTCACACAGGGCGCATCGTCGCAATGCAGGCAGGAACGTGGGAAGTTGATGGTTTGTGCAGGCCCCTCAACAGGTTGCACGGCATAGCTGTGAACGCGGTTAAGGAATGTGCCAGAAGGGTCTGCCCCATAAGGGTTCTGATCCGAAAGTGGCGCGCCATACCCCTGATCGTTCCAGCCCTTGCAGGCCGTCACGCAGGCATGGCACCCCACACAGGTATCAAGGTCGATGACCAGCCCCAGCTTCTTTTCCGTCTGCACGGGCAATGTTGTCATCGCGTGTTCCCCTGCGGCACGACCCGCGGAATAGGCGGATGCGCAGGCTGCGCCTCCACCGGTGCCGCACAGCGTTCGATCCGGACCTTCAGATCGAACCAGGCGGCCTGCCCCGTCACCGGATCGGCATTGCTCCACCGTTGCCCGTCGCCCCGTTCCGGCAGCAATTCACTGATCAGATGGTTCAACAAAAACCCTTTCGTCGCCTCGGGTGCCGCATCATCCAGCGCCCAGGCCCCCTTGCGTTTGCCAATCGCATTCCACGTCCAGACCGTGTTTTCATTGAGTGCCGCCATATGCGCGACAGGCACCACGATCTCACCCGCAGGCGATGTCACCCGCGCCCAGTCGCCATCGCCGAACCCCTGTTCCACCCAGATTTTCGTCGGCACATACAGGTAATTGCGCCCGTGAATCTGGCGCAACCACGCGTTCTGCGACCCCCAGCTGTGATACATCGCCATCGGCCTTTGCGTCAGCGCATGGACCGGATACCCCTCGACCGCAGGCAACCCCTGCCAGACAGGCAGCGGGTCCATCGCCGCCTTCACTTGCGCGCGCAGATGGTCTGGCGGCTGGATCCAACCATGTCCTTCGGCAGCCAGCTGGAACTTGCGCATCGGCTCGGAATAGATCGAAAACAGATAGGGCTGCGGTGCCTCGTAAAATCCCGTCTTCACCGCCCAGTCCTGATATCCCGCATTCCACGGCTTGTAGTACGCCGCCGCCTCCGGCACATGCGCCTGAAAGAACCCGCCATTCGCGATATAGCGGTCCAGCTGATCCGGGTTGGGCGCGCCCCGTCCCGCGCCCGTGCCATCCCCCCGGAACCCCATCAGCGGCCCCACGCCGGGCCTGCGCTGATGGTTCACGATGTAATCGGCGTAATCGGCAAACTTCGCCGTGCCGTCCGCATTGGTCATCCCCGGCAGCCCCAGCCGCACGCCAAGGTCCAGCAGCACCGACTGAAACCCCCGCACATCACGATCAGGCTCTACCACCGGCCAGCGGATCGCATCGCCCGCCGCCCCCGGCTCACTGATCGGCCGGTCCAGCATCGAGATGCAGTCATGCCGTTCCAGATAGGTCGTGTCGGGCAGGATCAGGTCGGCATAGGCCACCATCTCTGACGCATAGGCATCGGAATAGATGATCCGCGGGATCACATATTCGCCCGCCGCATCCTTGTCCGTCAGCATCGCCATCACCGCTGACGTATTCATCGACGAATTCCACGCCATGTTCGCCATGTACAAAAACAGCGTGTCGATGCGGTATGGATCACCCGCATGCGCATTCGGGATCACCATCTGCATCAGGCCATGCGCGGAAAACGGGTTTTCCCATGTAAACGCCTTGTCGATACGCGCCGGTGTTCCGTCCTCCTTCAACGCCAGATGCTCCGGCCCCCGCACATAGCCTAAGTGCGGGCCCGACAGCGGCTGCCCCGGCACGGTCACGAAATGCGGCGTCGGATGCGCCTCCACCGGTTTCGGATAGGGCGGTTTCAGACGATACCCACCCGGCACCTCCACCGTGCCCAGCACGATCTGCAGCAGATGCAGCGCGCGCGCCGTCTGAAACCCGTTGGCATGCGCCGAAATCCCCCGCATCGCGTGGAACGACACGGGCCGCCCCGGCATGTGGTCATGCGCGTCGCCCCGGAAATCGACCCATGGCTGTTCCAGCCGGATCGCCTGGTTGAACGCGACATCCGCGATTTCGGCGGCAAGCGCATGAATGCGGGCAGCAGGAATGCCGCAGCGTTCCGCCACCGCCTCCGGTGCATACTCCGCAGAATGATAGCGTTCCGCCATATGCTGAAACACCGTCCGGTGCCCCTGCCATGTCGCCCCAAGGTCCGGCACCACGCCCTTGCCATCCCATGGCGCAGGCGCGCCCGTTGCGCGGTCAATCACAAAGGGCTGGCTTTCCGCGTTCTTGACGAACAGGCCCTTTTCCGGGCCATCCGTTTCATTCACCAGCAACCCCGCATTGGTCCAGCGCGCCAGATAGTCGGTATCGATCTTGCCCGCCACCAGCAGGCAATGGATTAGTGACAGGATCAGCAGGCCATCCGTTCCGGGCGTGATCCCGTACCAGTCATCGGCAACCGCATTGTACCCCGTGCGGATCGGATTGACCCCGATCACCCGCGCACCCCGCCCCTTCAGGCGGCCAAGGCCGATCTTGATCGGATTGCTGTCATGGTCTTCGGCCACACCGAACATGATGAAAAGCTTGGTATATTCCCAATCCGGCTGGCCGAATTCCCAGAACGCCCCGCCGATGGTGTAAATCCCGCCTGCCGCCATGTTGACCGAACAAAACCCGCCATGGGCCGCATAATTCGGTGTGCCAAACTGTTGCGCCCACCAGCCGGTGAAAGACTGCGACTGATCGCGCCCGGTAAAGAACGCGAGCTTTTCCGGCGCCGTCTCGCGCAAGGGCTTCATCCACGACACGGCCAGCGCCAGCGCCTCATCCCAGGATATCTCTTCAAACGCCCCCGATCCCCGCGGCCCCACCCGCCGCAAGGGTGCGCGCAGACGCGACGGGGCCGTCACCTGCATGATCCCCGCCGCGCCCTTGGCGCATAAGACCCCCTTGTTGATCGGATGATCGCGGTTGCCCTCGATATAGGTCACGCGGCCAGACTTCAGATGCACGTTGATCCCGCAGCGGCAGGCGCACATGTAGCAGGTGGTCTTGCGGATGTCGTCCGACACGGGTGGCGACAGGTTGATTTTCGGCTGGTTCACAACGTCCCCTCCGCCGCCATCACCTGCCGCGCTTCGTCTGCAATGTGGCGCTCTTCCGCGGCCGCGACTGTCCAGATCGCGACACGCGATGCCGCATCATGCAAGGCCCGCGCATTCTGCCGGTTTGCAGGCGCATCATAAGCCACACCCATAAAGGCCAGACCGTCCAGAATCCGTGCCCGCGTCACATGGTCATTCTCGCCGATCCCGCCGGTAAAGACGATGGCATCCAGCCCCCCCATCGCCGCAATCATCGATCCCGCATGCCGCACCGCCCAATAGGCGAAATGCGCCACCGCAAAGGGGGCCGTCTTGTGCAGGATGCGCATGTCATTCGATCCACCCAGCGCCACCAGCCCCGACTGGCGGTTCAGGATATCCCCCGCCCCCGCAATCCCGTGCAACTCTGCCAGCCGCAGCACGGCATTGCCGTCAATCGCCCCGCTGCGCGAACCCATCGTCAACCCATCGAGCGGCGAATAGCCCATGGTCGTGGCAACCGAAGCCCCATCCAGAATCGCGCAAAGTGAGGCCCCGTTGCCCAGATGTGCCGCCAGCAACCGCCGCGGCAAGGCCTGCCCGGTCAATCCCGGCAGACCCGCCACCGTCGCCGCATAGGACAACCCGTGAAAGCCATAGCGCCGGATGCCAGCGTCATGCGCCGCCTGCGGAATGGCATAGCGCAGCGCGACCGCCGGGTTGGTCGCGTGAAACGCCGTGTCAAAACTCGCGTATTGCGGCAGGTCCGGGGCCAGCGCCGCCACCGCCCGCATGCCCTCCAGGTTCGCCGGATTGTGCAAAGGGGCCAGCGGCACGCAGGCCGCAATGCCCGCCATCACCGCCTCCGTCACCCGGCAGGGGGCCACCAGCCCCGTCCCGCCATGCACAACCCGGTGCGCCACGGCAGCCAGATCGCCCAGGGCCACACCCGTCTCGGCCAGCGCCTTTGGCAGGGCCGCCCGGTGTCCGTCCGCCGCAATCTCGGCCACCTGCGCCCGCGCAACTTCCCGGCCGTCCCTGAACACGGCCAGCTTCAGCGACGATGATCCCGCATTGACGACCAGAATCATCGCATCCCCCGCGCGACAATCATCCCCAGCGCCGCCGAGGCCAGCCGGTCCGCCGCCCCCTGCGACCGCGATGTCAGCAGCAGCGGCACGCGTCCCCCCATCACCACCCCTGCCGCACAGGCCGACATGCCAAGGATCATCAGCTTTACCACCGCATTGCCGCTCGTGATCTCCGGCACCACGATGATGTCCGGGTCACCCGCTACGTCCGACTTGTAGCCCTTGATCCGTGCCGCCTCAGCACTCAGGATCAGGTCCAGCGCCATCGGCCCTTCCACATGCACCCCCGGCAGCGCCCCCTTCGCCCAGGCCGCAATCGCCGCCGCCTCGCCCGTGCAGGGAATGCCCGGTGTCACGTCTTCCGACGGGGCCAGCAACCCCACTTTCGTCACCTCATCCCCCAGCGCGCGCATCAGGCGCACTGCGTGCATCAGGGCCGCCTGCCGCGCCGCCACATCGGGGGCCGCGTTCAGCGCGGCATCGGTCAGGATCAAGCACCGCTCGCTGCCTGGCACCGTGATGTGGAACATATGCGCGCAGATATCACCCTTGGACCGCAGGCCCGCTGCACTGGGCAGCAACCCTTTCAGAAAGGTTGATGAGTGGATGTTTCCTTTCATGATACTGTCCGCCTCACCCGCCACCGCAAGTGCCGCTGCCACCGCCGCCCCGGCCATCTGGTCCTCGGCCGCCTCAATCTGCCGGAAAGCCTTGATATCCCAGCCGATCTCCTCTGCCGCCGCACGGATCTTGCCCGCCTCGCCAATCAGGATCGGGTCCGCCAACCCCGCCTCCACCGCTTCACGCAGGCCCGCCAATGGCGTCACAGCCCCCGCATTCACCAGCGCCACGCGCGGCGGGGGGCCAAGTTCGCGTGCACGCGTCAGCAGGCCGGGCGGGCAGACCGGGGGTTCGGTCGACAGAAACGGAAACTTCATGGCATGCCCCTCATGGTCCGGACCCAGCCTTGCCTGCCGCCCCGGCCGTGGCAAGCCCCCCTGCGCATCACAGCACCGCCTTGGTCAGGCCAAGCCCCGCCAGTGCCGCCAGCAACAGGATCGCAAAGCGCCGGAATTCCTGCGGGCCTGTCGAAAAGAAATGCCGCCCGCCCAGTCCATTGCCAAAATAGGTCAGCGGCAAAGCCATCAATGC
>JAAFHS010000188.1 GCA_013298485.1 Rhodobacterales bacterium | reverse complement strand
GTCTATGGTGTGGGTTACGATGCGGTTGACCTCGCGGCATGCCGCGCGCGTAGCATCCACGTGACCAATACGCCGGACGTCCTGACCAACGATGTGGCAGATCTTGGCGTGGCCATGATGCTGATGCAGTCGCGCGGCATGATCGGGGCGGAAACCTGGGTGCGGGACGGATCATGGGCGGCAAAGGGGCTTTATCCGCTGCAGCGGCGCGTCTGGGGCAAGCGGGCGGGTGTGCTTGGCATCGGTCGCATCGGGTATGAGGTGGCCAAGCGGCTTGCCGGGTTCGACATGGACATTGCCTATTGCGACCTGACGGCGAAGGACTATGCAAAACAGTGGGAATTCATCGCCGATCCGGTTGCCTTGGCTGCACGGTCCGATTTTCTGTTCGTCACACTGGCCGCTTCGGCGGCGACGCGGCATATCGTGGGCGCGCAAGTGATCGCGGCGCTTGGGCCAGAGGGGATGCTGATCAACATCAGCCGGGCGTCCAACATCGACGAAGAGGCGCTTCTGGATGCGCTGGAGACGGGCAGGCTGGGGTCGGCCGCACTGGATGTCTTCGAGGGCGAGCCAAAGCTGAACCCCCGCTTCCTGACCCTGCCGAACGTGCTGCTGCAGCCCCATCATGCGAGTGGCACCTATGAAACGCGGCAGGCCATGGGCAAGCTGTTGCGTGACAACCTGACGGCGCATTTCGCGGGTCAGCCGCTGCTGACGCCGGTAGCATGATGCGTGCGATTGTCATTCACGCCGCGAAAGACCTGCGCATTGAGGACCGGCCCGAGGAAACCCCCGGGACTGGCCAGCTGCGCCTGCGGCTTGCGACCGGGGGGGTCTGCGGGTCAGACCTGCACTATTACAATCACGGCGGGTTTGGCGCGGTGCGGCTGAAAGAGCCGATGATCCTTGGCCACGAAGTGTCGGCCTTTGTCGAAAACCCCGGCGACACAGGGTTCACCAAGGGGCAGCTTGTCGCCGTTTCGCCCTCGCGGCCTTGCGGCAGTTGCAAGTTCTGCCTGGAGGGTTTGCCGAACCAGTGCCTGAACATGCGCTTTTATGGCAGCGCCATGCCCTTTCCCCATATCCAGGGCGCTTTTCGCGAAAGCCTTGTGGCCGATGCCAGCCAGTGCGTGGATGCGACGGGTCTGAGCCCGGGTGAGGCGGCGGTGGCCGAACCCCTTGCCGTGACGCTGCATGCCACAAAACGCGCAGGGGACATGCTGGGCAAGCGTATCCTCGTCACCGGCTGCGGGCCAATCGGCGTGTTGTCGATCCTTGCCGCCCGCCGCGCCGGGGCGGCCGAAATCGTGGCGACCGATCTGTCGGACTTCACCCTGGCGCTGGCGCAAAAGATGGGGGCTGACCGGGTCATCAACACCGGCACCGCGCCGGAGGCGCTGGCCGGGTATGGCGCAGACAAAGGGTATTTCGACGTGCTTTACGAATGCACGGGCGTTGCCGCAGCACTCGCCGGGGGCATCGCCGCGCTGCGTCCAAGGGGGGTTATCCTGCAACTGGGTCTGGGCGGCGATATGGCTGTGCCGATGATGGCAATCACCGCGAAGGAGCTGGACCTGCGCGGGTCGTTCCGTTTTCATGTGGAGTTCGCGACAGGGGTCGGGTTGATGCAGAAGGGGCTGATCGATGTAAAGCCGCTGATCACGCATACCGTTGGGCTGGATCAGGCT
This sequence comes from Rhodobacterales bacterium, assembly GCA_013298485.1. Classification (GTDB taxonomy): domain Bacteria; phylum Pseudomonadota; class Alphaproteobacteria; order Rhodobacterales; family Rhodobacteraceae; genus JAAFHS01. The sequence continues at coordinate 4,189 of JAAFHS010000188.1, read as the reverse complement.
GAAACCGCGTTCCGGCTGGCGAGCGACAGGTCGCAGGCGATGAAGGCGCAGATCGTGTTTTCCGGCTAGGTTGCGGCAATGGTCCGCATCGCCGCAGCAGCGGTTGATCGACCATTTGGGTGGGTGAACTGCAGGATCGGTGCTAACGGTTCGATAGCCGTATTTTGCAGGCGCAACGCCTGACCAAGGGGGGACAAGGGCCATCATGTCATTTTTCGAAATCCACGATCCGGCCTTTGCGGCTTATGTAATGGGGAACGCTCCCGTCAAGCGCCTCGCGACGGGGTTCGACTGGGCTGAGGGGCCGGTCTGGTTCGGTGATCTTGGCTGCCTTCTGTTCTCTGATATTCCAAACAACCCCATCCTGCGCTGGACGGACGAAGGCCTGACAACCTTTCGCAACCCGTCGAACTATGCCAACGGCCATACCCGGGACCGGCAGGGACGGCTGGTCAGTTGCGAGCACGGAACCAGACGCGTCACGCGGACCGACTGGGACGGCACGATCACCACAATCGCCGACAGGTTCGAAGGCAAGCCGCTGAACAGCCCCAATGACGTGATCGTCGCGGGCGATGGCGCCATCTGGTTCACTGACCCGCACTACGGGATCATGACCGACTACGAAGGCTTCCGGTCCAGCCAGGAATTGCCCTGCAACGTTTACCGCGTGGACCCTTCGGGCAAGGTCGAGGCGGTGATCACCGACATGGCCTGCCCCAACGGACTTGCGTTCAGCCCCGATGAAAGCCGACTCTATGTGGCCGACACGGGCCGGATGTTCAGCGCTGATCCGCAAAGCATCCGGGTCTACGACATGGTGGAGGGGCGGCCTGTCAACGGGCGGCTTTTTCACGCGATCAGCCCCGGTTGTGCCGACGGAATCAGGGTGGATACCGATGGTAACCTCTGGTCGTCTGCTGCGGACGGGGTGCATTGCATCGCCCCCGACGGACGTTTGCTGGGCAAGGTTCTGGTGCCGGAACTGGTCTCGAACATCTGCTTTGGCGGCCGCGCCAAACACCGGCTTTTCATCACCGCGACGACCAGCATCTATGCGGTGATCCTGAATAGAAGGGGACTGCAGTGGCCATGACGATGCCGGAAATCGGGCTGATCGGCCTTGGCACGATGGGCGCAGCGCTGGCCATGAACATCGCCGAGACAGGCTTTCCCGTCACGGGCTGGAACAGGCGCTGAGCACGGGAAAGATCCTGTGCCAAGCACAGGGCTTTGCCATGACGTCTGCTGCCGGCACCGAATGCGGCTGGACGGGCCTGACCTGCCGCATGGGCCAAAGGCTGAGGCGCGCGACCCCGCATCACGCGCCGCCGTGGCGTGCCGCGGCTTCTGCGGGTCGGTCACTCACTGCCCTATGTTATCGATAACTTTTTTGCTTGACAGGTGCTGGGCCGGGGATCATCGTCCAGCAATGCTCCGGTAAATCTGGCGCAAGATCAGACCGTCATCGGCATCGACCTGGGGAGGATCCGCCATGCAACCGTCGTCTGACGGCCTGTTCTTTGACCGCGTCGTAAAGTCATTTGGCGGCACGCAAGCGCTCAAAGGGGTTTCGTTGACGGTTGGCCGGGGCGAGATCGTTGCTCTTCTGGGTGAAAATGGTGCCGGCAAGTCCACGCTGATCAAAGTTCTCGGCGGCATCCACCGGCCCGACGACGGTGGCGTCCGGATCGACGGCGTTCCTTATGCTCATGAGGCGGGGAAGTCGGGCGGGCAGAAGGTGGCTTTCATCCACCAGGACCTTGGCCTGATCGAATGGATGAGCGTGGCCGAAAACATCGCCTTGGCGCTTGGCTATGTCCGCAAGATCGCCCGCCGCATCGACTGGGCCGCGACTGAAGCTGCGGCCGACGCAGCCCTGCGGCTGGTGGAGGCCGAGTTTCCCGCCACGGCACGCGTCTCCAGCCTGACCCGCACGCAGAAATCGCTCGTGGCGATTGCCCGCGCGCTGGCAGCAAGCAGCGATTTTCTGGTCCTTGACGAGCCGACCGCCAGCCTGCCCGCCGATGAGGTGGAGCGGCTTTTTGCGGCACTGCGGCCCCTGAAGGCGCGCGGGGTCGGCATGATCTATGTCAGCCACCGGCTGGACGAGATTTTCCGCATCGCAGACCGTGTCGCGGTGCTGAGGGATGGGCAGATGGTCGGCATGCGCCCCATCGACCAGACCACACCCGAAGAACTGGTCAGCCTGATTGTCGGCCGCAAGGCGCGCGAGATCGCGCGGCCAGCCGTTCTGGAGGGCCCCGCAATACTAAAGGTCGAGGGCCTGGCCACCCCGGCCGTCGGACCGGTCAGTTTCGAGATCAGGCGAGGTGAGCTTCTAGGCCTCGCCGGCCTGCGAGGAGCCGGGCACGAGGATATCGGCCGTGCGCTTTTCGGCGCGATCCGCCATGCCGGACACGTCAGCCTCAATGGCCAGGCGCCCGACCTGCGGTCGGCCCAGGCGGCGATGCGATCCGGGATCGGCCTGGTTGCCCGGGACCGGATCGGCGAAAGCGTGGCACCGGGCCTCGCAATCCGTGAAAACGCATTTCTGAACCCCTCGGCAACGGGACGGCGTCTGTTCTCAGTCCTCTCGTCCCGCCGCGAAGAAGAGATGGCTCAGGCCATCGGTCGTCGTGTTGGCCTGTCGCCAAATGATCCAACGCTGGCGATCGAGGCGCTGTCGGGCGGCAACCAGCAAAAGGTCGTGGTCGGGCGCTGGCTGGATTCCGGGCGCAGGCTTCTGATTACCGAAGATCCGACGGCAGGCGTTGATGTGGGGGCCAAGGCCGAAATCTACCACCTTCTCTATCAGGCTCTCGCCACCGGCATGGGTGTCCTCGTCGTCTCGACTGATTTCGAGGAAATCGCTGCGATCTGCCACCGGGCCATCGTATTCAGCCGGGGTTTGCCCGTGGCCGAGCTGACCGGTGCGGACCTTTCCAACGAATCCCTGATCCAGGCCGCATCGGCCGGTGAAGCCGCCTGAGGATGCGCAATGCCCGGAATTGAATCTAACGCTGTCGAGCCGACCAAGGACGAACTTCGGGGTCTGACGCCGGTGCAGCGGGCCCTTCGGCTGGCACCGACCTACGGGCTTGTGATCCTGATGCTGGGGTTGATCCTGCTGTTCTCGATTCTGCTCCCCAACACCTTTCCAACCGTACTGAACCTGCGCTCGATCCTGAGCGACAAGGCAATCATTGCCCTGCTTGCGCTGGCGGCGATGATCCCGATGGTCGCGGGCCGTATCGACCTGACGGTCGGCTACGGGATCGTGCTGTGGCATATCCTCGCGATCAGCCTCCAGACGCTTTACGGCCTGCCCTGGCCGATGGCCGTGGTAACCGTGCTTGTCCTCGGCGTGATCGTGGGCGCGCTCAACGGTCTGCTGGTTGAGGTCGCGCGCATCGACAGCTTTATCGCCACCCTCGGCACCGGGACCGTGCTCTATGCCTTGGCGCTGTGGCACACGGGCGGGCGGCAGATGGTGGGGGCCCTGCCTGATGCCTTTTATGCCATCAACGGCACCTTCATCTTCGGCCTGCCGATCACCGCCTACTATGTGCTGGCGATCACCGTGGCACTGTGGATCATCCTCGACTACACCCCGATGGGCCGTTACCTTTACGCCATCGGCGCCAATCAGCGGGCGGCCGAGCTGAACGGCATTCCGACGCGGAAATTCGTGATCGGCGCCTTCGTCGCCTCGGGCGCGCTGACTGCGCTGGCGGGGGTGCTTCTGGCCTCCAAACTGCGCATCGGCCAGGCTTCGGTGGGGCTGGAGTTCCTGCTGCCGGCGCTGGTGGGCGCGTTCCTGGGGTCCACCACCATCAAGCCGGGCCGCGTCAACGTCTGGGGGACCATCGTTGGCGTCATGATCCTGGCGGTCGGCATCTCGGGCATCCAGCAGTTCGGCGGCAGTTTCTGGGTCGAACCCATGTTCAACGGAACAACACTTCTGATCGCAATCGGCATCGCCGGATATGCGCAACGGAAGAAAGGCGCGAAATCGAAATGATCAGCAATAAATCGGGAGGATCAACATGCTGAAACGAACTCTACTCAATGGGCTGCTTGCGGGCACCATACTGGCTGCGACCGGGTTTTCCGTCCTGGCCCAAGAGGCTTTTGACGGCCCGACGACCGGCCCCAAGGCCGCCGAGGGCAAGACGATTGTCGTCCT
>JAAFHS010000187.1 GCA_013298485.1 Rhodobacterales bacterium | reverse complement strand
GGCTGTGGCCAGCGTCCAGGCCATCCAGCCACCATCGATCATCGGGGCGGTCCAGGCGATGCCGCCTTCCTTGCCCGGCGGGGCCACCAGGATAAGCGCGCCGAGGATGGCGATCATAAGCGCGATGATGGCACCGATCATCGCGGGGGTGACGGGGCGGGTCATGTCAGGCGTTTCCTTTCGGCTACGACGGTCCCCCCGCCCCTGAACCACGAGGTCGAGAGGAGGTACCCGGACCAGCGGGCGGGGCAAGAGGCCCCCCTCCCCCTTGTGGGGAGGGGACGGGGGTGGGGGGGTGTGCTGCATACGGTCATCACACCCTCCCCAGGGCAAAGCCCTTGGCGATGTAGTTGCGCACGAAATAGATCACCAACGCACCCGGCACGATGGTCAGCACCCCGGCGGCGGCCAGCACGCCCCAGTCCATTCCGCTGGCGCTCACCGTGCGGGTCATCGTGGCCGCGATGGATTTGGCGTTGACGGTGGCCAGCGTGCGCGACAGCAGCAGTTCCACCCATGAGAACATGAAGCAGAAAAAGGCGGCAACGCCGATCCCGCTCGCGATCAGGGGCATGAAGATTTTCACGAAGAACCGCCCAAAGGAATAGCCGTCGATATAGGCCGTCTCGTCAATCTCCTTCGGCACGCCGCGCATGAACCCTTCGAGGATCCAGACGGCAAGGGGCACGTTGAACAGGCAATGCGCAAGGGCAATGGCGATATGCGTGTCAAACAGGCCGACGCTGGAATAAAGCTGAAAGAACGGCAGGGCAAAGACGGCCGGAGGGGCCATGCGGTTGGTGAGCAGCCAGAAGAACAGGTGCTTGTCGCCCATGAACGAATAGCGCGAAAAGGCATAGGCGGCGGGCAACGCGACGGTGAGCGAGATCACGACGTTCATCGTCACATAGATGATCGAATTGATATAGCCGTTGTACCAGCTGGGATCGGTCAGAATGGTCGCGTAATTCGCCAGCGTGAAGGTATGTGGAAACAGCGTGAAGCCGGAGGTGATTTCCTGATTGGTCTTGAGGCTCATGTTGATCAGCCAGTAGATCGGGATCAGCAGGAACAGCAGATACAGCGTCATCACGACGGTCGATGATTTGATGCGCATCAGAACGTCTCCTGCTTATCAAGATTGGTCATGACGGTGTAGAACACCCATGAGATCAGCAGGATCACCAGGAAATATATGATCGAGAAGGCCGCAGCAGGCCCAAGGTCAAACTGCCCGGTGGCCTGTTTCACAAGGTCAATCGACAGGAAGGTGGTGGAGTTGCCGGGGCCGCCGCCGGTGACAACAAAGGGTTCGGTGTAGATCATGAAGCTGTCCATGAAGCGCAAAAGGACCGCAATCAGCAAGACACCCTGCAGTTTTGGCAGCTCGATATAGCGGAACACGGACCAGCGGCTGGCCTGATCGATCCTGGCCGCCTGATAGTAGGCCTGCGGGATGCTCTGCAGACCGGCATAGGCCAGCAGGGCCACAAGTGACGTCCAGTGCCAGACATCCATGATGATGACGGTGAACCAGGCATCAATCGGGTCATTGGTGTAATTATAGTCGATCCCCATCGCATCCAGCGTATGGCCGAGCAGCCCGATATCGCCACGCCCGAAAATCTGCCAGATCGTGCCAACGACGTTGAACGGGATCAGCAACGGCAGGGCCATCAGGATCAGCACAAGGCTGGCCCAGAACCCCGATTTCGGCATGTTCATCGCAATGAAAATGCCAAGCGGCACCTCGATCGCCAGAATGATCACGGAAAACAGAATTTGCCGCCACAGCGCCTCGTGCAGGCGGTCCGAGGAAATGGCATCTTCAAACCAGCTGAGCCCGGCCCAGAAAAAGTCGTTCTGCCCGAACGTGTCCTGCACCGAGTAATTCACCACTGTCATCAGCGGGATCACGGCGGAAAAGGCGACCAGCACCAGCACAGGCAGCACCAGAAACCAGGCCTTGTTGTTCTGCGTCTTGTCCATGTCAGGCGGCCCCGTTGATGCGCCAGTCATCGGCGTAGACGTTGATTTTGGCGGCATCGAAGGTGACATGCGTCATGTCGGCCCCGATCGCCTCGCCTTCGCCCGCGATGATGTTGATCGGTGTGCCAGCGGCCTCGCCGCGCACAATGCGGTGCCGGCCCACATCCTCCACCCGGCGCAGGGTAAAGGGCAGGCCTGTCCCCGTCGTCAGGCTGATGAATTCGGGGCGGATGCCGATCTGCGTGCGGCCCGTGGCGGCATAGTTTTTGCCAAGCGGGATGGCATGGCCCGCGATATGGGCGGTGGCCCCGTCGATTTTCGCATCGAGCAGGTTCATCCCCGGCGAGCCGATGAAATAACCGACAAAGGTATGGGCCGGGGTTTCAAACAATTCCTCCGGCGTGCCCATCTGCACGACGCGGCCTTCGTGCATCACCACGACTTTGTCGGCAAAGGTCAGCGCCTCGGTCTGGTCATGCGTCACATAGATCATCGTATGGCCCAACTCGCGGTGCAGGGCTTTCAGCTGGGTGCGCAACTCCCATTTCATATGCGGGTCGATCACCGTCAGGGGTTCGTCAAACAGGATGGCGTTGACGTCCTGGCGCACCATGCCGCGCCCCAGACTGATCTTCTGCTTGGCATCTGCCGTCAGGCCGCGCGCCTTGCGATCCAGCTTGTCCTCCATCCCGATCATCTTTGCAATCTGGCCAACGCGCCCCGCGATGTAACCCGCGTCCATGCCGCGATTTCGCAACGGAAACGCAAGATTATCGCGCACTGTCATCGTGTCGTAGACGACGGGAAACTGAAACACTTGCGCGATGTTCCGCTCCGCCGTCGGCGCATCCGTCACATCTGTATTGCCAAACAGCACGCGGCCATGGCTGGGCCGTACCAACCCTGAGATGATGTTGAGAAGGGTGGTTTTGCCGCAACCGGACGCACCCAGCAGCGCATAGGCCCCGCCATCCTGCCAGACGTGGTGCATTTCCTTCAGCGCGTAATCGGCATCCGACTTTGGTGCGGCGCTGTAACTGTGGGCGAGGTTCTGAAGCGTGATCTGGGCCATTTATGCCGCCATCGCATAGGGGGCGGGGGCGACCAGACGGCCATCCTGCCCGAACAGATAGACATGGGCCGGGTCAAGCCAGACATTGACCTGCGCGCCGGGGGCAAGGTGCTGCACGCCATGCACCAGACCGACCCACCGGTCCGCACCGTGATGCAGATGCAGGAAGGATTCCGATCCGGTGATCTCGGTCACGATGATGGTCGACGGGAAGGCCACGGCAGAGGCGCTTTCGCGGTCCAGCGTCAGGTGATTGGCGCGGAAACCCGCGCGGTATGTGCCATCGGGCAGGGCGGCCATGGCACCCATGACCGGGGCCTTCACATCGCCAAGCGTGATCTGCGCACCATTCTTGACGGCGGTGACAAAGTTCATCGGCGGGTCGCTGAACACGCGGGCGGTGGTGGCATCGGCGGGCTGGCGATAGACCTGCGGGGTGGCACCGAATTGCGTGACGCGGCCTTCCCACAGGGTGGCGGTATGGCCGCCCAGCAGCAATGCCTCCTCGGGTTCAGTCGTCGCATAGACGAAGATCGCGCCCGATTCTTCGAAGATCTTCGGGATTTCGGCGCGCAACTCCTCGCGCAGTTTGTAGTCGAGGTTGGCGAGCGGCTCGTCCAGCAGTACCAGCCCTGCCCCTTTGACTAGCGCACGCGCCAGCGCACAGCGCTGCTGTTGCCCGCCCGACAGTTCCAGCGGCTTGCGCTGCAGGAACGGCGTCAGTTTCAGCATTTCGGCGGTGCCTTTCACGGCGCGGTCGATTTCGGCCCCCGAAATCCCCATCAGGCGCATCGGACTTGCGATATTGTCATAAACGCTCATCGCGGGGTAGTTGATGAACTGCTGATAGACCATGGCCACCTTGCGGTCCTGCACGCGCATGCCCGTCACATCGCGCCCATCCCAGTGGATGGTGCCCGTGGTGGGCTTGTCCAGCCCCGCCATCAGGCGCATCAGCGATGTCTTCCCGGCAAGGGTCGGCCCCAGCAGCACGTTCATCGTGCCCTTCTGCAGCGCAAGGTCGGTGGCATGAATATGCACCCGCCCTTCGACCAACCGTGACACGCCTTTGAATTCCAGCACCGTCGCCCCCTATTCCGCCGCCTGCGCCTGTTGCCCCATAAAGGCATCCAGCGCCGCAATCTCATCCCTGGTCATGCGCAGGCCCAGCTTGGTGCGCCGCCAGACCACATCCGCCGCCGCATGCGCATATTCGCGCGTCATCAGCCAGTTCACCTCGGCCTGTGTCAGCGTACCACCAAAATCGCGGCCCAGATCGGCTATCGTCTTGGCGTCACCCAGAACATCCACCGCTTCGGTCCCGTAGGCGCGGATCAGGCGGCCTGCGTGATAATCGGACAGGAACGGATAGCGCATCTTCAACGCGCGTGTCAGCACGGCCACCCCGTCATGCGGGAAATTCCCGCCGGGCATCGGCACCCGTGCCGTCCAGGCCCCGGTCGCCTGCGGAAAGAACGGCGCGAGTTTCGCAAGCGCCGATTCGGCCAGCCGCCGATAGGTGGTGATCTTGCCGCCGAACACGTTCAGGAGCGGCGGGCCACTCGTATCAAGGCTCAGGACATAATCCCGCGTGGCCGCCGTGGCCGATTTCGCCCCGTCGTTATACAGGGGTCGCACGCCGGAATAGGTCCAGACAATATCCGCCCGCGTCACCGGTTTCTTGAAATACTGCGTGGCAAAGGCGCACAGATAATCCTGCTCCTCCGGCGTGCAGACCGCATCCTTGGGCGCGCCCTTGTGGTCCTGGTCCGTCGTGCCGATCAGGGTAAAGTCCTGCTCATAGGGAATCGCAAAGATGATCCGCCCGTCCGTGCCCTGAAAGAAATAGCAGCGGTCATGGTCATACAGCCGCTTCGTCACGATATGGCTGCCGCGCACCAGTCGCACGCCTTCGGATGAATTGATCCGCGCCACATTGCGGATGATATCCTCGACGTAAGGCCCGCCCGCATTCACGATAGCGCGGGCATGATGCGTCTGCCGGCCCGCGGCCCCTTCGGTCACCACCTCCCACAGATCGCCCGCACGGGTTGCCGTCACCACGCGGGTGCGGGTCATGATGCGCGCACCCCGCGCCTCGGCGTCACGGGCGTTCAGCACGACCAGGCGCGAATCCTCCACCCAGCAGTCGGAATATTCATAGGCGCGCTGGAATTTCGGGTTCAGCGGTGCCCCCGCCGGATCGGTGTGCAGATCCAGCGTCCGCGTGGACGGCAGAATCTTTCGCCCGCCCATCGTGTCATACATGAACAGGCCCAGCCGGATCAGCCATGCCGGACGGCGGCCGCGCGTCCAGGGCATCACGCGTGACAGCAGGCGTGAGGTCGGCGTATCCGATTCGAACCGCATATCGGGGTGATAGGGCAGCACAAAGCGCATGGGCCAGCTGATATGCGGCATCGCGACCAACAGGGTTTCGCGTTCCTCCAGCGCCTCACGCACCAGGCGGAATTCAAAATACTCCAGATACCGCAGGCCGCCATGAAACAGCTTTGTCGATGCGCTGGACGTGGCCTGTGCCAGATCGCCCTGTTCAGCCAGTGTCACGGTCAGACCGCGCCCGGTTGCATCGCGCGCAATGCCACACCCGTTGATCCCGCCCCCGATCACAAAAAGATCGAGCGGTGCGTCCGCGCGCTGGTTCATGCCGGCCTCCCACCCGCTGATCCGATGTTTCCGGTATGTGAGACTGTTCTTGGTGCCCCGTCAACGACAATTTTCGTTTATGCGCGATTTTCAAAAATGCGAACATTTGCGCGCAGCGTGGACGCCGATATGGGTGACTTTCGCTTTTTTCCAAAACC